>JAJZEV010000039.1:21584-24981 GCA_021805665.1 Pseudomonadota bacterium | reverse complement strand
CGGCGCATCCGTCGATGGCGGACCTGCTGCGCGGCGCGGTGGATATTCCCTACCGAAACCCTGATTACCTGTATCTGTCGGCGGCGAACATCGGTGCGGTGGTCATGCCGTGGATGGTGTTCTACCAGCAGTCGGCGGTGGCGGATAAGCGGCTGCGTCCGGAGCATCTGTCGGCGGCGCGATGGGATACCGCCGTCGGGGCGCTGATCACGCAGTTGATCATGGCGGCGGTGCTGATCGCCTGCGCGGCCACGATCGGGCGCGGCAATCCGGCGGCCAGCCTGGCCACGGTCGGCGACATGGCGCAGGCACTGACGCCGTTCCTGGGCGCCGAGATGGGGAATCTGGTGTTTGGGCTGGGCGTGCTGGGCGCCGGCATGGTGGCCTCGATCGTCGTGTCGCTGGCGTTGGCCTGGGGGCTGGGCGAGGTGACCGGCTACCGCCGCTCGTTGGAGCTGCATCCGTTCGAGGCGCACTGGTTCTATGGGGTCTATGCGCTTTGCGTCGTCGTCGGGGCGGTGGTGGTGGCGGTTTGGCCGGACCTGGTGTCGCTGAACGTCGCGGTGCAGGTGATGAACGCGTTCATGCTGCCGGTGGTGCTGGGGTTCCTGATCGCGCTGGCGGTGAAGGCGCTGCCCCGGGCACATCGGCTGAAGGGGGCCTATTTGTGGGTGGTGGTCGTTGTGGCGACGGTCACCTGCGCGCTGGGCGTGTTTGGCGGCCTGTCTGGCGCCGGGTTGGTGTAAGCGGCCGCGCCGCCGGGTATATAAGTGGCTTGCTAAGCACGGAGAGGTCTTGCAATAACGCGATCTCGCCGGCCCTGGTGCGCGCCTGTAGCTCAATTGGTTAGAGCTGGCGGCTCATAACCGCTCGGTTGTAGGTTCGAGTCCTACCGGGCGCACCATTTTCCTCGGTTTTCTGCGGGTTTTCGAGGCGCTTTGGTCCAGTTTGGTCCAGGGCTTCCGGGCGGTCGAAAATCGCTGACATTCGCGGGCCGATGCGAACGGCGCCGCGAGTGTGTCGAAGCGGGCCGTTTAGGCTACGACCTACCGAACAGTTAACGGCATTTGACGAAAATTAACGATTGAACAAAGCGGGCGCGTAGCGGGATCGTAGCTAGAACGTCCGCCCACGCATCCGCTAGTGCGAATCGGACCCGACGCGCTATACGTTGCACCTTGTAACTGGCTGAGGGCCTGAGATTGAGCGCGCGGTATCGGATGCGTTATCATGGTGTGGCCGGGCAAGGTCACAGGGAAATCTATATTGGCAAGGGGAAAATCTCCTGACAGGACGTAACCGGAGCGCGTTACGAGGGAACCTATGTCAGCCAAGGAACCACGTTGGTTGGCAATGCTATCCTCACTTCGGCCGGTGCGGCGCTTGTCACCGGTCAACAGGTTCGGCGGGCAGTAGAATTCCGATCTCCTGTTCGTTGCCGGAAGCCTTTGGGAACGGTCAATTCCAGGCGGTTACCGTTGGCGGCAGGCCCGTTAAGGTAGCCTTCGACAACATCGCCTAATGGCGTAGGGGCGGCATCAAATGTCCGATGACGAAATGGCGCGGCGTGTGCGTCGCCTGGAAAGGGAATGCGAAGCCCTTGCGAACCTGATGGGGTTGTTGATCGGGGCGTTGCGTATGCAAGGCACCATCAGCCCGAACATGGACGAATGGCTTATGGGGGCCGTTCGCGAACTAAGCGAAGGGCAGTCCGGGCGGACGAACCCGGATTGGGATCGCGTCGTGACGTGGGCGCAGCATGCTTCGGGGAAGCTACCACCCGAAGCCGATGTGTGGAATTGGCGCCTGCCACCGCCGCCCTAGGCCAGCCTCCTACAGCCGCGCCCCTGGCCACATCTCATGGCATGGGATTATTATGTATCAATAAACATACTGTTGAGACGGATTTGCTGCGGTGCCGGGGGCGGACAGCGGGGGCCGGGCGGGCGTGGCCAGCGGGTGCCATGGCCTAGCCAACGCGCCGTGCCGTGGTCGTGCTGGCCACGCGCCGATCAGGCCACGCCGATGCCAGGGCGCCGGCCCCGGATCAAGCCGTGACCGCGTCGCGGACGCGCAAGACGGTCTGGGCCCGCTATGCGGGCTTCCTCCGCTGCCGCCCATGCGACTGCCGCCGCCTCGGTGTCAGGGTCTTTGTGAGCGTCTGGCCACGGCGCCGAAGTCGGACACGCGACTCATTGCCGCGCTTCGATATCGTCGCCATGGCTGCCTCCGATTGGTCCAATCAGAAGGTCAACAGAATACATTCAACGTCAACAATCGTCAACGAAATTGGACCAAACCCGCAGAAAAGGCCGGCATTATGGTGCCTACCGGGCGCACCATTTTCCTCGATTTTCCGGTTCGATTGTGGGGAAAAGCCCACTCGCTGACGTTTCCCTGATGTCGATCATGCGGATCGGCCTGCCTTCGCATCGTCGCGCCGGGCACCGGCAGCCGCCGCAAGGCCAGCAGATCGCGGCACCCGGTCTTGCCGCCCCGCCCCGCCCGCCGCAAACTGACCGCGTCCAATCCCATGGGAGGAAAACCATGATCTACGAAATGCGCATCTATGAATGTGTTCCCGGCAAACTGCCGGACCTGAACAAGCGGTTCAGCACCATCACGTTGAAAATCTGGGAAAAGCACGGCATCCGGCAGGCCGGATTCTGGACCACGCTGATCGGCGAGTCCAACATGACGCTGTACTACATGCTGGCCTGGGAATCGCTGGCCGAACGCGAACAGAAGTGGAATGCCTTTGCAGCCGACCCGGAATGGCACGCCGCACGCGCCAAGACCGAGGAAAACGGCCCGATCGTCGCGAAAGTCACCAACTATATGCTGGCCCCCACGCCGTATTCATCGGTGCAATAACCAGCAGCAGATGGCGCCAGCCGGGGTCGCCGCCTCGGTGCCGGCTCTGTCGCCCCGGCGGGCGAAGTCCCGCCGGGGCATCGGTCACCCCTTCAAAAACGCCTCGAACGCCGCTGTGTATTCCGGGTGCCAACGCGAAAGCGCCGGCCGGTTTTCCACGATGTCCCCGGCCGCCCAGGCGATCCGGCGGTTGTCGATCACGCGGGTTACATCGTTGTCCGGGCACAGGATGTAGAAATCGCCCTGGCTTACGCCCTGGACCAGCATGTCCGCGACCTGCGCCGGGGTCCAGGCACCGGCCGGCTTTTCGGTCCTGGCGCCCCGCGTCATGGCTGTGAAGGTCGATCCCGGGATCAGCAGGTGCGCCGAAATCCGCCCCCCCTCCTCATTGCGAAAACTGTGCGCCAGGGCTTCGGTCAACACCTTCACGCCGGCCTTGCTGAGGTTATAGGCGGTGTTACCGGGCGGGCAGGTGATGCCTTGCTTCGACCCGGTGTTAATCACCGCACACGCGGTCTTTTGC
>JAJZEV010000039.1:0-21256 GCA_021805665.1 Pseudomonadota bacterium | reverse complement strand
TGGCCAGGCCGATGCCGCTGGCTGCACCGGTAATCACCGCAACGCGGCCAGTCATCAGGGCGGGGTGGGTGGTCATGCTCGAATCCTCGTTGCTATGCCGTGACCGGCCGGGTTGCTATGCCGTGACGTCGGTTCCCTCATGAAGCCGGCACGGGACAAACTTAGCAGCAGGATCGGCGCAGCCAAAATCGCCCCGGCTTCGGGATGCCCTCCAACCCGCCGCCCGGCCGTGAACCTTCATCCGATCGCAACACAAATGCTGCCCCCCGGGGTTTCGGTTCGAAGATGATGCCCCTATGTCCGTCGCGGCCAACAAGGATAAGCGATGACCCCGACCCGCAGCAAAGTCCCAGAAGTCGCCCTGACGTTCTGGGTCCTGAAAATCGCCGCCACCACGCTGGGGGAAACCTGGGGAGACGCGGTAACCATGAGCCTGCACCTGGGATACCTTGTGGGCACCGCGATCTTTGCCGTGGCCTTTCTCGTGCTGGCCGCGGCGCAAATGAAGGCAAAGATCTTCCATGCTTCACTCTATTGGGCGGTGATCGTTGCCACCACCACCGTCGGCACCACCATGGCCGATTTCGCCGACCGTTCGCTGGGCATCGGCTACACCGGCGGGGCGTCGATCCTGTTCGCCCTCGTTCTGCTGTCCCTGCTGATCTGGTGGCGCACCGAGGGCTCCGTCTCGGTCAACACCATAACCAACCCGCGGGCAGAGGCATTCTACTGGATCACCATCCTGTTTTCCAACACCCTCGGCACCGCCCTGGGGGACTGGGCAGCGGACGACGGCGGCCTGGGATTTCAGGGCGGGTCACTGGTTTTCGGCGCCGCCATCGCGCTGATCGCCGTTGTCTATTACACGACCAGCCTGTCCCGCACGGTGTTGTTCTGGGCGGCCTTCATCCTCACCCGTCCGCTTGGGGCCACGATGGGCGACCTGCTAACCAAACCGGTCCAGGACGGCGGCCTGCACCTGGGGCGGTTCACGTCCACCGGCGTCATCGCCGTTTTCATCGTCGCCTGTATCGCGTTCCTGCCCCAACGCGCCGGCAGCCACCCCGGACAGCAAACTCCCACTTGAGGCCCGAACCGATACGTGCCCAAATCCTTAACGGATTTGCCACGGATTTAGGCGGGCCGCGGCGCTGGAAGCGACCCTTTGGACGGTATGTTTCTTGCGTGCGGAAACCCACTGAACCCAAACGGAGTCGCTCGTGAAAAGAAGAACCCTCCTGCGCACCGGAACCGCCGCCGTCGCCGCTGGTCTCGCCCGGCCGCACATCGCCCGCGCCGCGGGCAGCCGGATCCTGAAATTCATCCCCCAGGGCGATCTGGCGGTGCTCGATCCGGTCTGGACCACCGCTTATGTCACCCGCAACCACGGCATGATGGTGTTCGACATGCTGTATGGCACCGACGCCGCATTCCAGCCCACGCCGCAGATGGTGGCGGGGGACCAGACCAGCGCCGATGGCAAGGAGTGGACCCTGACCCTGCGCGAAGGGCTGAAGTTCCACGACGGCACCCCGGTC
Source organism: Pseudomonadota bacterium (assembly GCA_021805665.1). Lineage (GTDB taxonomy): Bacteria > Pseudomonadota > Alphaproteobacteria > Acetobacterales > Acetobacteraceae > Rhodopila. The sequence continues at coordinate 19,718 of JAJZEV010000039.1, read as the reverse complement.
CTGGCGCGCGACTGCGTCGCCTCCATCCAACGCTGGGGCAAACGCGACGCCTTCGGCCAGGCCCTGCTGGCGGTAGCGGATGAAATCTCCGCACCCGACGACAAAACCATCCGCTTCCGCCTCAAGCAGCCGTTCCCCCTGCTGCCGACCGCGCTGGGCAAGGTTGGCTCCAACATCTGCCCGATCATGCCGGAGCGCCTGGCGAAGACCGATCCGTTCACCCAGGTCACGGAGATGGTCGGCAGCGGTCCGTTCCGCTTCAAGGCCGACGAACGCGTGTCAGGCGCCAAGGTGGTGTATGAACGCTTCGAAGGCTACGTCCCGCGCGCGGACGGCAAGCAGGAATGGACATCCGGCCCGAAGATCGTGAATTTCGACCGGGTCGAATGGAACGTGATCCCGGACGCAGCCACCGCGATGGGCGCATTGCAGAACAACGAGGCGGATTGGTGGGAGCAGCCGACATTCGATCTGCTGCCGCTGCTGCGCAAGTCAGGCAACCTGACGGTAGAACTGCTCGATCCGACCGGATTCCCCTCGATGATGCGGTTCAACCAATTATTTCCGCCGTTCGACAATCCCGCCATCCGCCGAGCGTTGCTGGGTGCGGTGGATCAGGCCGACTATATGACGGCGGTGGCCGGCACCGATCCCTCCGGCTGGAAGGACAAGGTTGGATTTTTCCCGCCCGGGTCGCCCATGGAATCCAATGTTGGGATGCAGGCGCTGGAGGGGCCGCGAGACCTCGCCAAGGTCAAGCGGGACCTGATCGCGGCTGGCTATAAGGGTGAGAAGATCGTGGTCATGATCGCCTCCGATTTCCCGGTGCTGAACGCGATGGGTCAGGTCGGCGCGGATATGTTGCAGCAGGTCGGCATGAACGTCGATTTGCAGGTGACCGACTGGGGCTCTGTCGTGCAGCGGCGGTCCAGCCGCAAACCGCCCGCCGAGGGCGGCTGGAGCGTGTTCTTCACCAGTTTCACCGGGATCGACCAATACACCCCCGCCAGCCATTTGGGCCTGCGCGGCAATGGCGCGAACGCCTGGTTCGGTTGGCCGACCGAACCGAAGCTGGAGGAACTTCGCAACGCATGGTTCGCTGCCCCCGACCTGGCAGCCCAGAAAGCGGCATGCGCCGCCATCCAGGCCGAGGCATTCGAAAATCCGCCCTACCTGCCATTGGGCGAATACTTCCAGCCAACCGCTCACGCCAAATCCGTCAGCGGGTTGCGTAAAGGCTTGCCGCTGTTCTGGAACGTGACGAAATCGGCTTAGGATTCGGCGACGCGACCGCGTCCCGGCGGGCATGGACCGCCGGGACGCGGTCGCGTCTGCCCGATCGGCCGTCCTATCCCTTCCGGTCAGCCTCGAACAACGAAATCAACTCCTCGGCGGCTTGCTGCGTGCTTTGGATCAACTGCTGTTCATCGCGGTAGATGCCGTGCGTATCCCGCAGTGTCTGTTCGTCCCGGGCCTCGAACAATGCCACCGACCGTTCGGCCTCGCCGCGCGAAACCCCCAGCGCGACCAGTGCGTGCTCCGCCATTTTCAGGCTGGAATGAAAGGTGTCGCGAACCAGACGATCGACATTCCGGTCCATCAGCAGATGGGCGTGACGGCGATTCCGCGCCCGGGCGACGATCTTTAGATGCGGGAAATGCAATTTCGATACCTCAACGATACGAAGAACCGCCTCCATGTCGTCCAGCACGGCGATCAGCAGTTTCGCCTTTTCCGCCCCGGCGGCGCGCAACAAATCCGGCCGGGTCGGATCGCCGAAATACACCGCGGTGCCGAACCGGCGCACCACGTCCACCTGCCCCGGATCGCGCTCCAGCGCGGTGAATGCGATGCCGTGCATGCGCAGCACGCGACCGACGATCTGCCCGACGCGCCCGAACCCGCAGATGATGACCGGCACGTCGTTCGGCGAAATCGTGTCGTACTCCGGCTCGATCTCCCCGCGCAGCCGGGGAATCGCAAACCGTTCCGACAATGCGAACAGCACCGGGGTCGCCGCCATCGAAACCGCCGCGGCCAGAGTGGCCATGGCGGCATGGTCCGACGTCAACGCACCCGCCGCGACAGCCGAACCGAACAGCACGAAACTGAACTCGCTGGCTTGCGGTAACGCCAGACTGAAACGGATCGACTCCGCGATGCCCTGGCGAGATAGCATCGCCAGCACGAAGCCGATCGCCGCTTTCGCCGCCAGCAACGTCACCGCGGCGGCGGCAACCTCGGCCGGATGCACGCGCGCCAATCCAATATCTGCCGACATCCCGACGGAGATGAAGAAGAATCCCAGCAAAAGCCCCTCGAACGGGGCAATATCCGCCTGCAATTCGTGACGATATTCCGATTGCGACAGCAGAACGCCGGCCATGAACGCGCCCAGGGACATCGAAAGCCCCGCCAGACTGGCGATATACGCCGTGACGGCAACGATCAGCAGGGCAACGGTGGTAAACAGTTCCGGCGTCCGCGTGCCGCCGATGGCGCGGATCAACGGTGGAATGGCGAAGCGCCCGCCGCCGAGGATGACCGCGACCGCGACGGCGGCACGGACAACATCGTGCCACGGCACCCGGTTCGGCAATGTATGCTGCGCCAGCAGCGGCACCAGCGCCACCAGCGGGATGAATGCCAGGTCCTGAAACAGCAGCACCGCGAACCCGTCCCGCCCGGCCGGGCTTTTCAGCAGGTCCGCCTCGGCCAGCATCGGCAGCACGATCGCGGTGGACGACATGGCCAGCCCGGCGCCCAGCACCAGCGCGCCCGGCCAAGCCACGCCCGCGAGATGCGCCAGTCCGGCCAGGGCAGCGGCACTCAGCGCCACCTGCGCCGAACCCAGCACGAAGACCGACTGCCGCATCACCCAAAGACGCTTCGGCCTCAGTTCCAACCCGATCAGAAACAGCAGCATCACCACGCCGAACGAGGCGATATCGGCGATCTGGCCGATATCGCTGACCAAACCAAGCCCGGCCGGCCCGATCGCCACGCCCGCCAGCAGATATCCCAGCACGCTGCCCAGGCCGAACCGCCGGGTCAGCGGCACCGCGATCGTCGCGGCGCCCAGCAACGCGACAAGCGTCGCCAGCATCAGTAGCCGCGCACGATATCGAACCGGTTAGGCAATGGCCGGCCATCTCTCCACGCCCGGAGGTTATCGAGAAAGATATCCAGGCTGTGCGGATTATACGTCGCCGGATCGTCCGCCGAGGTATGCGGGCTGACGATCAGGTTGGGCGTGGTCCAAAGCCGGTGGCCGGGCGGAATCGGCTCCGGCGTGAAGACATCCAGCACCGCGCCCGACAGATGCCCATTGTCCAGCAGGTCGCACAGCGCGGCCTGATCCAGCAGCTCGCCACGGCCGATATTCACAAGACCGGCACCGGACGGCAGCAGTTCCAGGCGCTTTCGGTCCATCAGCCCGCGCGTCGCGGCCGTTAGCGGGCATGCCAGGACCAGGAATTCGGTTGCCGGCAGAAACTCATCCAGTGCCTGCGTCCCGACCACCCGAACGCAAGCCGGATGCGGCGTCGGAGTGGCGCGGACGCCGGTAACATGCATGCCGAAATGGGCGGCGTGCGTGGCAGCTGCCCCGCCCAGCGTGCCCAGCCCGACGATCGTGATGTTGCGACCTGCCAGCACCGACCCCCACATCTTCCGCCATATACCCTGCCGCTGATGGGTCACCATGGCCGGAATGCGGGTGGCCAGCATCAGGATCGACATCAGCGCGAACTCGCCGGATTTAGCCGCATGCGTGCCCCGGTTGTTCATCAAGGCCACGCCGGGCGGCAGCCAGTCGAACGGGGCAAGACGGTCCAGGCCGGCATTGGTCAGGAAGATCATCTTCAGCTTTGGCGCGGGGCAGGGAAACAGCGCCTTGACGACACTGGCGTCCGTCACCAGCGCCTCCGCATCGACCATTCCGGCGATGAAATCGGCCGGGGTGACGCCCAGACTGACGTCGTGCCCCATCCCGATATCGGGCGCCCGGGCAGCCGCGGCGCCCCACATCGCCAGGGAAAAATCGAACAACGGATCGTGGTCGGGGTTCTGCAGATGGATGCGCATGGGCCGAACCGTGCCATACCGGCCGCGCGGCGCACAATGGCACGCCAGCCCGCCTTGTTCCGTGCCACGGCTTCGGTCATAAGCAGCGGTCTTTCGATCAGGGGTTTACATGCCGAGTTTTCCGGGTTGCTCATTGGGGTCGCCGGCCCGCCTGTTTGCCGCCGCCCTGCTGTTGGGCACGATTTCGGTCGGGGCCGCCATGGCCCAAACCGAAACAGCCGATCCGGTGCTAGCCAAGGTCAATGGGGAGGCTATTCATTTAAGCGATCTGAAGGCGATCGCCGAAACGCTGCCCGCCCAGGCGCGCAGCATGCCCCCGCAGCAGCTTTATCCGATGCTGCTGACCCAGTTGATCGATGCCCGGGCATTGCTGATCCAGGCCCGGAAGGACGGATTGGACAAAGACCCGGCCGTCCAGCACACGATGCAGATGGCCGAGGACCGCGCCCTGGAATCCGCGCTGCTGAACAAACTCGTAACGCCGCTGGTGTCGGAGGAAGCGATCAAGGCACGCTACGACCAGGAATACGCTGGCAAAGCCGGCGAGCCGGAAGTTCATGCCCGCCACATCCTGGTGCCCGACGAAGCCACCGCCAAGAAAATCATTGCGGATCTGAAGAAGGGCGGCGATTTCGCGGCGCTGTCGAAGCAATACAGCAAGGATCCCGGCGCGGCGCAGCAGGGCGGCGACCTGGGCTTCTTCAAGAAGTCCGACATGGTGCCGGAATTCGCCAACGCCGCCTTCGCCCTGAAGGACAACGAAGTCACCCCGGTGCCGGTGAAGACTCAGTTCGGCTGGCACGTTATCCAGACGCTGGAGCATCGCACCTCCGCCCCGCCGCCGCTTGATCAGGTTCATGACGAACTGCGCCAGACGATGGCTCAGGAAGCCGTGCAGAAAGTCGTGGCCGCCGCCCGCAAGGATGTCACGGTGGAACGCTTCAACCCGGATGGATCGCCCGTGAAGGCGACCGACTCGGCCGAACCGCCGCCAGCAACGAAATAGCTGACGGAAAATAAGAAAAGGAAGGAAACGATGGATACCGCCGTATCTCCGCTAGCTGTTCCGCTGCCTGCACTGCCGCCGCTGGCGGGGGTACGTCTGTCCGCCGCCGCGGCCGGGATTCGCTACCGTGGCCGCACCGATGTGGTCATGATGGAGGTCGCGCCGAACAGCTCGGTGGCCGGCGTATTCACCTCCAACAAGTGTCCCGGCGCGCCGATCGACTGGTGCCGCACCGCCTTGAAGGGCGGCAAGGCCCGGGTGGTGGTGGTGAATGCCGGCAATGCCAATGTGTTCACCGGCAAGGCCGGCCGCGACGCCTGTGCCGAGACGGCCGCCGCCGCCGCCAAAATCGCCGGATGTCAGCCAAAGCAGGTGTTCGTCGCCTCCACCGGCGTGATCGGCGAGGTGCTGCCGCACGATAAGATCGTCGCCGCGCTGCCCGGCCTGCACGGGTCGTTGTCCGACGAAAACTGGGAAGCCGCCGCGCGCGGAATCATGACCACGGACACGTTCCCCAAGGCGGCGACGCAAACCGCCCTGATCGGCGATGCCACCGTACGTATCACCGGCATTGCCAAGGGCAGCGGCATGATCGCCCCGGACATGGCGACGATGCTGTGCTTCATCTTCACCGATGCCAAAATTCCGGCCGAAATCCTGCAAGCGATGCTGAAAAAAGGCGTCGATGCGACCTTCAATTGCACGACGGTGGATTCCGATACCTCGACCTCCGACACCGTGCTGCTGATCGCCACCGGGCAGACGAAGCATCCCCGCATTCCCGCTGCCGACGACAAATCCAGCGCCAGCAAGATGCTGGCCGACTTCGCCCGGGCGCTGAACGATGTTCTGCTGGATCTGGCGTTGCAGGTCACCGGCGATGGCGAGGGCGCGCAGAAGCGCGTCCGGATCGATGTCACCGGTGCCAAAACCGCCAAATCCGCCAAGCGAATCGCGATGGCGGTGGCGAACTCCCCGCTGGTGAAAACCGCGATCGCCGGGGAAGACGCGAACTGGGGCCGGATCGTCATGGCCGTGGGTAAATCGGGCGAGCCGGCCGACCGCGACAGACTGTCGATCGGTGTCGGCGGGGTCTGGATGGCCCGGGACGGCACGGTCGTTCCAGGCTACGACGAAGCGCCGGTTGTGGCGCACATGAAGGGCAAAGAGGTCGAAATCGCCATCGATATCGGCCTGGGCCGCGGATCGGCCACTGCCTGGACCTGCGATTTGACCCACGGCTACATCGATATCAACGGGTCGTATCGCAGCTAGGCAAACTACCCGGGGACGACGGTGCCGTGTGCGTCGATGCGCGACGCGACCGGCGTCGTGGACCCGGCGTCCGGAACCGGGTCGCGGCTTGCGCGCCGATCCGTGGCCGCTGCCAGCCGAAGGGTCATCGTCGTCCCCTGATCGGACTGGACTTCGACGTGAAGCGACCCGCCGCGAATCGACACCCGCTGCATCAGGCCGCGCACGCTGGCTTCGCGAAGCTCCCGATTTGCCGCTGGAACATCGTCGATTGCCGATATCTCGATCGTGTCGCCCCGCATCGACGCGGTCAGCAACAGGCGGCAGGTTGGCGCCGCATGGACCGCCGCCGTCAGCAGTTCCTCGATCAGTTCCGCCAGCGCCTCCAGTCGCATCCGGACCAGCAGGCCGGGGGCTACGGCGATATCGGCCTGAACGAAATAGCTTCTCAACAGCGGCGTCACCCGCTTCAACGCCAGACGCACGGCACGATCCACATCCGACCGGTTTTGGCTTTGATCCCGCGGCACGTCGAAGTCCGTCGAACCCCACAGCGGATCGAACGGAAGTTCATACCGATCCGGCGACAGCGGCGCCTTAACGGCGCGCCTGCTGCGCCAGCCTGCCGCGACAAACACGCACGAGACCACCAACGCCGCGAAAAAATAGGTCACCCAGATCGTCATCGCCCGCCACAACCTAACTGCCAGTCGTTTGTCGTAGCAGGAAATTACTACCAAAAGGTAAACAAGACGCCGTGTTTCTCCGCATCCGCGGATGCAGGTTCATTGCGTATCCAGCATTTGAACGCACCTGTCACCATCCGATGTCGGCCGGCCGCAGACCCATCAGGACCTTGCCGGCGGATTCATAATGTGCCGGCAGCGCCGCGAGATGCTGAACCGCGACATGGGCATCGCGGAAATACCGTTCCAGCGGGTTGCGGGTGTAGATCGCGTTGGTGCCGGCCGCATGGAATACCAGATCGACGGCACGAACCGCTTCCCGCATGCCATGGACGATGGCCAGCCGAACCCGGGCAACCAGTTCATCGAGGTTGGAATCGCCGCAGCATACCGCCTGCCACGCCGCCGCGGTTGCGTCGATCGTAAAGGCCCGTGCCGCGCTCAGGATCGCCTCGGCCTCGGCCAACCGAGCCTGGACGTAGGGGCGGTCGCGCAACAGCGTCGATGACTGGGTGGTGCCTTCGCTGGCGGCCAGTGCCTTGAAGGCGTCGATAGCCCCCCTTGCATTGCCGAGAGCGTTGGCCGCCGTACCGGTCCAGGAGGCGGCGAAGGTGATCCGGGGGTGATACAGATAGCCAGTTTCCAACGGCTTGTCGGTCACGGAGCAGGTATGGTCCGCGGGAACGAAGACGTCATCGACGATATAGTCCTGACTGCCGGTTCCCCGCATGCCCATCGTGGACCATGTATCGACGATCGTTGCCTCATGCGCGGGCACCCACATCGCCCGTACCGTCGGCGCCCCGTTCGGAGTCAGGCGCGGGGTGTCGCCGTCCATGACAATGGCAGAACAATACAACCAGGTCGCGTGGTCGATCCCGCTGGCGAAGTTCCACTGGCCCTTGACCCGATAGCCGCCCTCCGTCGCAAACGCCCTGCCCACCGGCCTCAGGGACCCCGCCGCCCGGAAGTCGGCGGGCTGACCGGCTAGACGGCGCCCGACTTCCTTCGGCATCAGCGCCATGAACGCGGCGATGGCGTTGGCCACCATGACGCACCAGCCCGCCGACGCGTCGGCCCGGGAAATCTCCTCGATGACCTGAAACGCGATCAACGGCGGCAGTTCCAATCCGCCCATCGACTTCGGCAGAGACATCTGGAACAGGCCGGCGGCGGCAAAGGCCCCGGCAATGTGCGGCGGCAGACGGCGGGTCTGTTCGGCCTCTGGCCGGCCAGCCGCGACCATGGGGGCGAGCCCGCGTGCGGCCGCTATTATATCGGCGGGCATTTGACCCAGGTCATTCGGGGCCATCGGCCATTTCCTTTCAACCGTTCCCTTGCGCGAAGTATGACGCCGGTTTGCCGATCTGGCCAATACTGGCCGTCAGCCGACGGATGCGTATAGTGGCGGTCATGGCGCATCCTCCGAACCCCTTGTTCGGCCCCAACCGGTTCAAACTGGGCATTTTCAGTGCGAACTGCGACGGCGGCCTGACCATGAGCCTGGCCCCCGAACGCTGGAAAGCGGATTGGGACGACATCGCCGCGATGACCATGATCGCCGACGACGCCGGGATCGAGTTTATCCTGCCGGTGGCGAAATGGCGTGGCTACCAGGGCAGGGCCAACATCTATGGCCGGTCGTTCGAGACTCTGACCCACGGTGCCGCCCTGGGGGCGATCACCAGGCGGATCGCGATCTTCTCCACCGTCCACGTTCCGCTGGTGACCCCGGCATTCGGTGCCAAGGCAATCGCCACCATCGACCATGTGACGCACGGCCGGGCGGGGCTGAACATCGTGTGCGGCTGGAATCAGGCGGAGTTCGATCTGCATGGTGTGACCATCGACCCGGATACCCGTTACGATCACGGCCTGGAATGGTTCCAGATCTGGGCGAAGCTGCTACAGGGCGGGCCGGAGTTCGACTGGGACGGCCGGTTCTTCAAACTGAAGCGGCTGCAAACCGATCCGGTGTCGGTGCAACGCCCTCGCCCGCCGGTCATGTCCGCCGGGTTCTCGCCGCGTGGCCGGGATTTCGCCGCCCGGGCGGCCGATGTGCTGTTCCTGAACGTGACGGAACTGGATCAGGTGCCGGCGCTGCTGGCGGACGTGTCCCAGCACATGGCCAATTACAACCGAACGATCGCGGTGTACACCATGGCGCATGTGGTCTGCCGCCCGACCCGACAAGAAGCCGAGGACTACTTCCATTACTTTGCCGAAGAGATGGCTGACACCGAAGGCCAGGCCTACTACCGCCAAAACCGCGGCACCACCGTCCCGGGTGCTGGGGCGCCCATCGCTCGGCCGTTCGAAAACCGGTTCACCCGGGGAAGTGGTAAGACGTTCCAGGGGGGCTATCCGGGTGCGTATCCGTTCGTCGGCTCGCCCGACGATATCGCCGCGGAAATGGCGCTGATGAGTGCCAGCGGCCTGGCCGGATGCACCGTCGCGTTCGTCGATTACCTGAAGGAAATCCCGTTTTTCGTGCAAGAGGTTCTGCCCCGGCTGGAACGGCTGGGGCTGCGGTTGCCTGTGCAATAACTCCGGGATCGCCTTTCAACTCCGCGTCTTGGCCATGCACGAACCGGATCGCGTCTGGCGATATCAGGGCTTGGCCACCGCCCTGGCGCGTTCGGTCGCCACCCGCACCAGCCGATCGATACCAGGGTGGTAACAGCCGGCAGTCTTCATTCGTACCGCCTCATCGGCCAGAAGGTCAGGCAGTTCCGCGGCAACCGCCCGCACCCTGGCGAGCAAGGCATCGCCATTGGTCCGCACCTGCGCCGCCAGATCGCCCCATTGCTTCATGCCAATTTCGGAAAGCCGGTAGGTATCGCCAATCTTCATGGCCAGCTTCGACTTGCGAGGATCGACATCGGGGTAAGCCAGGATGCTCGCGATATCGTACAGCGGGGCCAGGCGGACCAGCCCGCCCGCGCCAATCAGGATCGAGTAATTCTTGGCATGCGCATCCGTTCCGCCGATCAGCCAGTTCAGGATCAGCGCGTCCAAAAACGTGGCAACGTCCCGTTCGACCCGTTGACCGGAGACGTTGGCCCGCAACAGATCGACGATCTGCCCGGGACCCGGCCCGCCCTGATTCTGGTACTTAATAGCCGGATGTACGCGCAGCGCCTGACACATATCCTCCTGATGCACGCGGCGCGTCAGTGTCGTTCCGGGCACCCGCAGGCGATCGTAGCGTGTGACGACAATCGTCGTGACATCCTCGAACGTCAGCACCTCCGACCGCGCCGCCGGCAGCCCCAGCGCCCTGGCCAACGAGAGGCAAAGATGCTCGTTCTGGGCGTGACCGTCCAAGCCGCCGGTTGTGGGCTTCAGGATATGCGTGGTCGGCTCCCGCCCGGACGGCACACCCCAACGCTGGCCATCGAACACCAGCGCGGTCTTCGGCTGGGCGCCCGCCAGACTGAACTGACCGGTATCCTCTGCCGTCCGCCATGCGCTGGCATCCGCTTGCAACCCGCGTAACCGGCTGGCCACGTCCGCCTCCGTCAGCCATTCGACCTCGCCGGGCCGGGCGGTCAGAAACGCATCCAGCCGTTCGCGGCCGACGAACTGGACGGCCCCGGCGCAATCTTCCCCGACATGAGCAAGCAGCGCGAACGGGTTCCGCGGCGAGACGTGAAAGCGCCGGCCCCATTGGCCAAGGATGAACTCGTTGTCAGGCAGCAACCCCCATAGGAAGGGCGTGACCGACGCATGCCCATGCCGCGCGGCGCCCAGCGGCATCGACAGGGACAGCGGATAGCTATCCGCCGCACTCCGCCAGGAGTCAGCGTATTCGAATGACAGCCGGCCATGGTCCTGGCGAACGGTTCCCACTTCCTGTTCGTTCAGCAGCGCGATCAGTTCGATCATGCGCCCCTCGGGGTGCGCGCGGCTTCAATGATCGCGTCGATATCCGATGGAACGGCCGGGCCGGACTCTTGACGTCGCCCATCTGCCGTCAGTTCGATGTCCAAGGCCAGAAGGGTGCGCAAAACCAGGCCCAGGCTCGCACCCGGCTTGCCCCGCTCCACCTGATTGATCCACAGCCGGCTGACACCGACCCGCGCGGCCAGTGCCGCCTGATCCAGCCCAAGCGCATTGCGGCGATCCTTGATCAAGGCACCGATATCGGCGGGCGTTCTCAATATATTGCCGGACATGTATGCAATCGCTTACTTCATGCAAAGTAAGCTATCGCATACATTCATCCGTGTAAGCAATCGCTTACTTATCCCAAATCGGCCACCGCGAACGGCTGTGCCAGTTCGATCGCCCGGGCGGCGCGCAACACCAGATCGTCGCGGAACTGCGCGGCCGCGATCTGCACCGAGTTCGGCAGTCCGTCCGCCCGATTCCCCATCGGCACGGTAATCGCCGGCTGGCGCGTCAGGTTGAACGTGAACGTCCAGGGCGCCCAGGCCGTCCACAACGAGCGTACCGGATCCACCGTCGGCGCGTCGGCCAGGGGCGGGCCGCCCGGCACGGTCGGGCACAGCACCAGATCGTACCGCTGATGCAGCCTCGCCATCGCATGGCCGGCGGCCGCTCGGATAGCCTCTGCATCCATGAACTCGATCGCGCTCATGCCGCCCAGGCTGTCGGCGACCTCGCGGATACCGGGCTCCAGAAGGTCTCTTAGTTGCGACGGTGTTCCGGCCACTAACCGAGCCAGGGCGGCGCCCCAGACGCGGCCGAAGCCCGTGCTGGTGTCCGGCAGGCCGGCGTCGGCCTGCTCCACATAGGCCCCGGCGTCGATCAGCAGTTGCGCCGCCCGCTCCACCGCCGCGACGCCGTCCGCATCCACCGGCGCGTCGAAGCCGGGGTTGTTCAGCACCCCGACTGTCAGGCCAGCTACCCCGGCCTCGATCCCGTCGCGCCAGTCGCGGGGATCGTCCGGCAGACAGAATGGGTCGCGCAGATCCCAGCGTGCCATCGCCCCGAACATCAGCGCGGCGTCCCGCACCGTCCGGGTCATCGGCCCGGCGCAGGAAACGGAGGCAAAGGCGCTCGCCGGCCATTGCGGAATGCGCCCGTATGTCGGCTTCAACCCGACCAGTCCGCACCACGCCGCCGGGATGCGCACCGACCCGCCGGCGTCGGTGCCGATGTGCAGCGGGCCGAACCCGGCCGCGCCCGCCGCGCCCGCCCCGGACGAGGACCCGCCCGTGGTATAGGCCGGGTTCCACGGGTTGCGGGTAATGCCGTGCAGCGGACAGTCGCCGGGGGATTTCCAGCCGAACTCCGTGGTCGTGGTCTTGCCCAGGATAACCGCGCCGGCCGCTTTCAGGCCCATCACCATGGGGGCGTCGTCCGGCACCGGGTCGCTGCTGGTAGTTCGGCTGCCGCGCCTTGTCGGGAATCCGGCGACATCGACCAGGTCCTTCACCGTGCAGGGCACCCCGTCCAGCGGCCCGATCGGCCGGCCGGACCGCCAGCGCGACGTACTCTCCCCGGCCTCCTGCAGCGCCCGGGGATTCATGACCGCGAATGCGTTCAGCCCGGGGTTCAAACGGGCCACCCGTTCGGTGATCGCCTGGAGTACATCCACCGGGGTCAGTTGCCGGCGCGCGAAGGCGGCCAGCATCTCTTCGGCACTTAACAGGGCAGGATCGATATCGGGCATGGGGCTCTTTTCCGATGGGGCGAACTGCGTGCAGCATGGCGCCGACGGAGCGTGGAAGGAACCCCCCAATGAGCGCCGAACATCCAGCCCTCGAACCCTGGCAGTGGCCGGAGGAAACCTGGCGCAAGATCGTCGGCCGTGCCCGGGCGGGCCGCAGCCTGAAGCCCGCCGCGTGGCCAAATGGCGCGCGCTGCGCCGTGGCGATCAGCTTCGACGCGGATCACGAGACGATCCCGCTGCGCGACAACGACGAAAGCCCGATGCGGATCAGCCAGGGCCATTACGGCGTTCGGCAGGCGATGCCGCGAATCCTGAAGCTGCTGGCGCGTGAGTCGGTGCCGGCCAGCTTCTTCTACCCCGCCGTCGCGGCGCTGCTGCATCCGGATGAGGTGCGGGCGGTGGCCGGCGATGGGCACGAGATCGGCATCCATTCCTGGATCCACGAGGTCAACACCGCCCTGCCGCGCGAAGCCGAACGGGAGCTGACCCTGCGGTCGCGGGACACGCTGGCGAAGATCGGCGGTCAGGAGCCGGTGGGCATCCGCACCGCGAGCTGGGATTTCTCGGTCAACACGCTGGACATCATCCGTGAGATGAACCTGCTGTACGACAGCAGCCTGATGGCCGACGACGACCCTTACGAACTGATGGACCAGGGGGAGCCGACCGGCATCGTGGAACTGCCGCCCGAGTGGATCCGCGACGATGCGGTCTATTTCAATATGCTGCGGTTTTCCGGCTTGCGCCCCTACACCCCGCCCTCGGCGGTCGAGGAGATATTTACCGCCGAGTTCGACGGTGCCCGGGAGGAGGCTGGCATGTTCCTGCTGACGATGCATCCCCACATCATCGGCCACCGCTCCCGCTTGCCGCTGCTGGAGCGGCTTATCGCGCATATGAAGGCCAAGGGCGGCTGCTGGTTCGCGACCCATGCCCAGATCGCGGCGTGGTGCAAACAATAGGGATATCGCGGGCTGGCGGGGCGTCTCGGCTACCGGCCGAGATACGTCTCCACCAGTCGCGCCAGGGACCCGTTCTCCTGGCCGATATGCAGCCACTGGTCCACGAACTGCTTGAACACCATGTCGCGCGGCAGCAGGTAGCCAAGCTCCCCGAAGTCGAACGGCTGGTCGGGGTGGATCGCGCACAGGTTGGGATGCAGTTTTTGCTGCAGCTTCGTCTCGACCGCGTCGGTGATCATCACGTCGCCCTGGCCGTTGGCCAGTTCCTCGAAGATGCGCGTGTTGTCGGGAAACGGGACGATCTCCGCCTGCCGCAGATTGCTTCGGTCGAACCGTTCGTTCGTGCCGCCGGGATTGACCAGCACCTTCACGCCCGGCCGGTCGATCGCGGCCAGCGATACGTAACGGTCGCGTTCCGAGCAGCGGGCGATCGCCGCCTTGCCGGTGCGCATGACCGGTTGCGAGAACAGTGCCGCCATCTGACGGGGCAGGGTGATCGAAATGCCGCCCATGCCGATATCGAACCGGCCGGCCGCGATGTCCGGCAGCAAGGCGGCCCATGTCGTCGGCACGATCTCCAGCTTCACCCCCAGCGCGTCGGCCAGACTTTTCGCCATCTCGGCGTCGATGCCGCTGTAAACGCCGGTATCCTTGTCCAGCAGCGAAAACGGCCGGTAATCCCCGGTCAGGCCAACCCGCAATGTGCCGCGGGCAACGATATCGTCCAGCCGGGACTGCGCGAACGCCCCCCTCGCGGTAAACCCGGCTGCGCTCAGCACACACAGAACCAGCACGGCCATCAGGCGCATCGGCGTTCCCCAATCTCATTGCGTCGGTTCGTCACGATGCCTAGGTTGACGCCGGATCGCCATCCATCGGGAGTCAGTGTTTGAAGCAGCGTGTGATTGGCTGGGCAGTCGCCCTTGCCCTGTCGGCCGCCACTGTCTCCGCCGATGCCATCGAGCCTGCCGCCGCCACCGACCAAGTGGTCCGGGCAACCTTGTCCAACGGGCTGCGGGTGGTGGTCGTCCCGGATCGCCTCGCGCCCGTGGTGACGACGGAGCTGAACTACCTCGCCGGTTCCGCCGATGCGCCCGAGGGCTTCCCGGGCACCGCCCACGCCCTGGAGCATATGATGTTCCGCGGCAGCGACGGCCTGGACCGGGATCAACTGTCGGAACTCGGGGCCTTGCTGGGCGGTTCCTACAACGCCGACACCACGGAAACCGTCACGCAGTACATATACACCGTCCCGGCGGACAACCTGGATGTGGCGCTGCGGATCGAGGCCCTGCGCATGCACGGCCTGAACTTGAACCAGACGGACTGGGACCAGGAACGCGGCGCCATCGAGCAAGAGGTCTCCCGCGATCTGTCCAGCCCGTTCTACACGTTCATGGCGCAGACTCAGGCCATCCTGTTCCGGCAGACACCTTATGAGCACGATGCGCTCGGTGACCGTGTGTCCTTCGACAAGACCGACGCGGCACTGCTGCGGCGGTTTTATGAGACATGGTATGCGCCGAACAACGCGATCCTGGTGATCGCCGGCGATGTCGATCCGGCGGCGGCGCTGGATCGGGTCAAGGCCGCGTTCGGCGATATCCCGCGCCGCGACGTGCCGCCGCACCAGCCCATCCAGGTTCAGCCGGAGCCGCCCCGGACGCTGAACCTGGAAACCAATTTCCCCATGGGCGTGGTCGCCCTGGCGTATCCGATGCCGGGTCTTAGGGCGCACGACTTCGCCGCGGCCGATATCCTGTCCGACGTGCTCGGCAGCGAACGCGGAGCACTGTACGGGCTGGTGCCAGCCGGCAAGGCCTTGCTGGCGCAGTTCAGCTTCCAGGCCAAGCCCGACGCCGGGTTCGGTCTGGCCATCGCCGCGTTCCCCACCGGCACCGACCCCGCCCCGCTGCTGGCTGAAACCCGGCGGATTATGGCCGACGCCGCGCAAAACGGCGTGCCCGCGAAACTGGTGGAGGCCGCGAGGCGCCAGGAACTGGCCCAGATCGCGTTCCGCGGCAACAGTATCTCCGGTCTGGCGGAAAGCTGGTCCAATGCGCTGGCGTTCGAGGGCAGCACCTCGCCCGACGATGTGGCCAAGGCGTATGCGGCGGTGACGGTCGAGGACGTCAACCGCCTCGCCCGCCAACTGCTGGACCCGGACCATGCCGTGACAGCCATCCTGACACCGCGCGCATCCGGTAAGCCGGCGGCCAGTGCGGGGTTCGGCGGTTCGGAATCGTTCGGCGGCGCGCCCGACCATCCGGTGGCGCTGCCAGACTGGGCCGCCGCCGCACTGGCAACGCCGCATCTGCCGGACCCCGGCGAGGCCCCGGACGTCAGCATCCTGCCGAACGGATTGCGCCTGATCGTCCAGCCCGAACATGTCAGTCACACCGTTTCGGTCTTCGGCGAGGTGCGGCAGGTGCCGGCGATGCAGGAACCCAAGGGCCAAGAGGGCATCGCCGCCCTGACCCGGGACCTGTTCGATTACGGCACCCTGTCTCACGACCGGATCGCGTTCCGCGAGGCTGTCGATGCACTGGCGGCGCGGGTCCAAGCCGGGGCCAGCTTTTCGCTACGGGTGCTGACGCCGGAATTCGCCGACGGTATGCGTCTGCTGGCGGAGAACGAACTGCACCCCGCCTTTCCGCCCGATGCGTTCGCCGTGGCCCGGGCACAACTGGCCGCGAGTCTGGCCGGCCGGCGGGGAACGCCGGCTTATCAGGCCAGCCTGGCGTTGAAGCGCGCAGTGGCGCCGGACGGCGACCCAACCTTGCGCCAGCCCGGGCCGGAGTCGGTCAGGGCGCTGCGGCCTGAAGACGTGCGCGCGTTTTATGCCGCGGCCTACCGTCCCGATCTGACCACCATCGTGGTGGTCGGCGATGTCACCCCCGAACAGGCCCGCCGGGTTGTCGAGGACAGCTTCGGCGCATGGCACGCCGACGGTCCGGCGCCGGCCATCGATCTGCCGCCAATCGGACCCAACAAGCCATCGATGGCCGAAATCGCCGACGGCAGCGCCCGGCAGGACAACGTGACGCTGGTCGAAACGCTGGGCGTGCCGGTCGATGACCCGGATCGCTATGCCCTGCTGCTGGGCAACACCGTGCTCGGCAGCGGTTTCTCCTCGCGGTTGTATCAGGCGCTGCGCATCCGTTCGGGGTACGTCTATTCCGTCGGCAGCGACATGGACTGGTCGCGGACCCGGGCCGATTATGCGTTGTCGTTCGGCGCCGATCCGGCGAATGCCGAAAAGGCCAGGAAACTGGCCGTCCAATCCCTGCGGGATCTTCAGGTCAATCCTATCAGCGAGGGCGAACTGACCCGGGCAAAAGCGGAAACGCTGCGCCGCCTGCCCATGCTGCGGGCCAGCGTGGGCGGGATTGCCGGCCAGTATTTGCGCCTGATCGACCAGGGCCGGCCGTTAGATTCGGCACGCCGGGCGGCGGAGCAATACCTGACGATCGACGCCGACGGTATCCAGCGGGCATTCGCCAAGTGGATACGGCCGGACGATCTGGCGCAAGTGACCCGCGGCCCGGCCGAGTAGGTTGTTCTAACCTTTCGCCAGGATCGCCGCCGCGGCGTCGCAAAACACCTGACACCCCAGGACGATGTCCTCATCCCGGGTGTTCTCGGCGTAATGGTGGCTGATGCCGCCGATGCTGGGCACGAACAGCATACCCGACGGGACTATCTGGGAGATGATTTGCGCATCGTGCCCGGCGCCGGACGGCATTGGTTGATGCAGGCCGGGCGCGTGGCGCTGGGC
This sequence comes from Pseudomonadota bacterium, assembly GCA_021805665.1. Classification (GTDB taxonomy): domain Bacteria; phylum Pseudomonadota; class Alphaproteobacteria; order Acetobacterales; family Acetobacteraceae; genus Rhodopila. Next base: position 2,305 of record JAJZEV010000039.1, on the reverse strand, counting down.
GGCCTCTTGCAGCGCGGCCTGGAATCCCGGGTCCATCGCGGCGGGGGAGGATTCGCCGCGATAAGGCACGGACACCTCGCACGGACCCTTGGCGGCTTCCTCCAAAAGTCCGTCGATTATCCTTTCCAGCGCCTCCAGAATCGCCGGGTCGGTGTCGCGGAACTGGAACACCAGCTCCGCCGCACCGGGGACAATGCTCGCCGCGCCGGGTTCCAGCTTGATGTCGCCGATGGTCCAGACGGTGCGCGGGCCGGCGGCGGCGGGAAAGCGCGCCTCGATCCCGGCGGCGAATTTTATCAGTGCGACGCCGGCATCCTTGCGGACCGACATGCGGGTGGTGCCGGCGTGGTTCTGCTGGCCCTTGAAATGGATGCGGTAGCGGCGGCTGCCGACGATGGCGGTGACGATGCCCAGCCGCAGGTGGTGATCCTCCAGTTCCGCGCCCTGTTCGATATGCGCCTCCAGATAGCCGCGATAGCGCGCGGTATCGATCTTCTGGCGCGGACGGCCCGAGAACCCGGCCTGCCGCAGCGCATCGCGCAGGGAGACCCCGGTTTCGCGGTTGGAGCAGACATCGATCTCATGCTCCGTCAGCAGGCCGCAAAACGACCGGCTGCCGATGAACGGGCCGAAATGGCCTTCCTCGTCGGCCCAACTGCCGACATCGATCCCGTGCCCCAGCGTGCGGGCGACTTCCAGGCCGTATAAAACGCCCATGGCGCCATCCAGCCAGCCGGCATGGTTCTGGGTTTCCATGTGGCTGCCCATCAGCAGCTTGCGACCGGGTGTCGGGTCGCGGCCATAGACGTTGCCGATGCCGTCGATGGACGAATCCAACCCCGCCTCGGTCAGCTTGTCCGCGAGCCAATGCCTGGCCTGAACGTCTTGCGGCGAGAAGGTCGGGCGGTGGACGCCGGTTTTGTATTTGCCGATTTCCCGCGCCGCGTAGAGGTCTTTCAGCAGGCGGTTGCCGTCGATCGCGGGCATGCATGTGCTCCAGGTTCAAGACCGCAATGCACCATATTTGCGACCCGGCCGTCCAGGTGGGGGCCGTCCAGCCGTCAGGGCGGGCGGGACCCCAAACCGGACTCGTCGGCCGACGCCCCTACCCCCGGCGCGGCACGTTCAGGTTAACCGTCACGTTCTTCCTTTGGGTGAAGCTGTCCAGCATGCCCTCCAGCGAGAACTCCCGCCCGATGCCGCTCTGCTTGTACCCGCCATAGGAGTGGCCGGGTTGCTGGCCGAGGCCCTGGTTCACCTGCACCCAGCCCGATTCTATGGCATGCGCGGTACGCAGCGCGCTGCCGATTTCGTGGGTCCAGACATACGCCGCCAGCCCGTAATGGCTGTCGTTGGCCATGCGGATCGCGTCTTCCTCGTTCTTCCAGGGGATCGCCACCAGCACCGGCCCGAAGATTTCCTCGCGCGCCAGCCGCCAGTCGTTGGAGGTATCGGCGAACACCGTCGGAATCGCGAAATACCCCTGGCTGAGCGGTCCCTCTTTCGGCGGCAAGCCGCCAAACACCAGGCGCGCATCCTTGCGGTGCAGCCCCTCGTCCACATAGCCGCATACCTTGCGGAACTGCTTCTCGTTGATGATCGCGCCGATGTCGGACGCCTCGTCCAACGGATCGCCCATTTTCAAGGCTTGCACCTTGGTGGACAGCTTTTCCAGGAAGCTGTCGAAAATGTCCTGATGCAGGAACAGTCGCGACCCCGCGGTGCAGGACTGACTCTGGCGGGTGAAGCGCATGCCGGAGATGACCCCGTCCACCACCCAGTCCTCATTCGCGTCGGGATACACGATAGAGGGGCTTTTGCCGCCCAGTTCCAGCGACACCGGCACGATCCGGTCCGCCGCCGCGCGCATGATGATCTTGCCGACCTCGGTGGAGCCGGTGAACGACAGCTTCATGATGGCCGGATTCTCGGCCAGCGGGCCGCCGCATTCCGCCCCGGTGCCGGTCAGTACATTGATCGCGCCGGGCGGCAGGAATTCCTGGCAGATTTTCGCCATGAACAGCACGCCCAGCGGCGCGTCTTCGGCCGCCTTCAACACGATGGTATTGCCCGCGCATAGAGCCGGGGCGATTTTCAGCGCACCCAGCAGAACCGGCGCGTTCCAGGGGATGATGGCCCCGACGACGCCCAGCGGTTCGCGCCGGGTGTAGCTCAATACGTTCTCACCCAGCGGAATGGTCTCGCCCTTCAGCTCGCCGGCCAGCCCGCCGAAATAGCGAAAGATATCGGCGGTCAGCGTGGCTTCGGGACGGGCCTGGGTGCGCAGCGCATTGCCGGTTTCCTC
>JAJZEV010000038.1 GCA_021805665.1 Pseudomonadota bacterium | reverse complement strand
GCCTTGGTGACTGGCGCGGCCATATCGACCTGCCGCAGTTCCTGGAAACCGCCGCGGCCGAGTTGGTCGGTTTCGGTATGGCCAGAGAACAGCACCATCGGCGTTTCCTGGCCCAATGCGGTGAACAACGCGCCAACCGCGTTGGCATGGCCGGGGCCGCCGGTAACCCAGGCGATGCCGGGGCGTCCGGTCAGACGTCCATACGCGTCTGCCATATGAACCGTCGCGGCTTCATGACGGACGTGCATCAGCGACAGCTTCGTCTCGATCGCGGCGTCGAACAGCGACATGATGTGGTTGCCGGACAGGGTGAAAATGTCCGTATGGCCCGCGCGTTCCAGGGTGCGTACCACGATATCGGCGCCGCGGAGAGTCGATGGCATGAAGCGGTGGTCCTGTCGTTATCTTAGCGCCGGAGTGCGATAAAGGCGTGGATGGCGGGCTTTCGCCCGCCGTGACGGTCGTTACGAACCGTGCGTCCACTGTGGCGGTTTGTTCGCCACGGTTTCTTAGATCGGATCCCAGGCGTACACGTCGCGGGTCCGTTCCAGCGGCGTGAAGCTGTTCTTCACTGCCGGCAGCCAATGTTCGGCCAGCTTCTCGGGGTTCCAGCCGTCGTTGCGCGCCATGATGCGGATCGGCCGGGGCTGGTTGTAGAGATAAACCTCGTTCCCGCGCACGCCGAAGATCTGACCGGACACGCCGGATGCGGCATCGGTGCCCAGGAACGCGATCAACTGTGCGATATGGTCCGGGCGGGTTTTCGCGGCGCGGGCCTGAAGCTGCTCCTCGGTCTGGCCGGGCACGGTTTCGATCATGCGGCTGAACGCATGCGGCCCGATGCAGTTCGACCGCACGTTATAGCGCTGCATGTCCATCGCGATGTTCCGCGACAGTCCGGCGATGCCCATCTTGGCGGCCCCGTAGTTCACCTGGCCGACGCTGCCGATCAGGCCGGATGTCGAGGTGATGTGGGTGTAGCAGCCGCTTTCCTGCTTGCGGAAATGCGGGATGGCCGCCCGGGAGACATAGAATGCGCCATAGAGATGGACCTTGATCACAGCGTCCCATTCTTCGATCGACATGTAGTGGAACATGCGGTCGCGCAGGATGCCGGCGTTGTTCACCACGATGTCGATGCGGCCGAAATGGTCGATCGCGTCCTGCACCATGCGCTGGGCATCGTCCCAACTGGACACGCTGCCGCTGTTGGCGACGGCCATGCCCTTGCCGTGGGCCTGCTCGATCTCCTGCACGACGCGTTGCGCCGGGCCTGCATCGTGGCCTTCGCCCGTCACCGTGGCGCCGATGTCGTTGACGACGACCTTGCCGCCGTTCGCCGCGATGGCAATCGCGGTGGCCCGCCCGATCCCGCCGCCAGCCCCGGTTACAACCGCGACTTTCCCCTCAAGCATACCCATTGGTTTCCTCCTTCAAAATTGGACCTCGCCACTCTGCGACAGAGCGCGATCCGTGTCATCATCCGGGCCAGGAGGAACGATTCATGGAACTGGGATTTTTGGGCCTTGGACAGATGGGTTCGGCGATCGCCGAACGCTTGCAGGACGCCGGGGCGAAACTGCATCTGTTCGATCCGAACAAGGCGGCGCTTGCACCTTTCGTCGCCAAGGGCGCGGTTGTGCATGGCTCGCCAACCGGTGTCGCGGACGCCGCGCGCATCGTTTTCGCATGCCTGCCGAGCGGGGCGATCTGCGAATCGGTGGCGCGGGATGTGGCGAACGGAAGCGCGGTGCGGGTCTATGTGGAGATGTCCACCATCGGCGGACCGGCTCAGGCGAAAGTGCAGGCGATTGTGGAGGCGAAGGGGATCGCGCTGGTGGATTGCCCGATCAGCGGCGGCCCAAAAGGTGCGCGGGCCGGGACGCTGACGGTGATCGTTGCCGGTCCGGAAGCGGCCAAGGAAGAATTGCGTCCATGGCTGCAACGGATCGGCAAGAACGTGTTCGAGGTGGGCGAAAGGCCCGGCCAGGCCCAGTTGATGAAGCTGGTGAACAACCTGATTAACGCAGCGAACATGGCGACGGCGTTCGAGGCGCTGGTGCTGGGGGCGAAGGGTGGCCTGGACCCGGACCAGATGGTGGACATCCTGAACGTGTCCACCGGCCAGAACAGCGCGACGCTGACGAAGGTGCCCAAATCGGTATTGCCGGGGACGTTCGACTACGGGTCCAGCCTGACGATCATGCTGAAGGACGTGGTGCTGGGGCTGCAAGAAGCCGAGGCGCTGGGCGTGCCGATGTGGGTCCACGGAACGGTCGGCCAGCTCTGGCGGTTCGCTGAACAGCAGGGGTTGGGACCGGCCGATTTCACGTCGTTGATCAAGGTCATGGAAGGCTGGGCCGGCGTGGAGGTGCGCAGCCGACGATAGACCGATCCATCCTGCTATGGATTATCGGCAGGCGCGCGGGGTATGTTTTCGGAGGTAGGCCATCAAAGGCAACTCGACCCTTAAATGGAGCATCACCGCGAGGGCCACCGGCAACGCGACCAGCGCGGCGATCAGGATTCCAACCGGCAGCAGTCTAAGGATGCCAATTTCGGAACACACACGCACAGTCAGCGGGATAACCAGAAGATGTATCAAATAGAGACCGTAAGAACAGTCGCCTAACATGACGCCTGTTTTACCGAGGCGAAAGCGGCCCTGCCGTTCGGCCTCCACCAGGCCTAAAAGCATCGCCGCGGACGCACTGCCGTAAAGCATTCTGCCCAGCAGGCCGTTGAGGGGAACCAGGCCACGCAACTCAATCGCGCCGGTGCCGAGGAAGAAGATGGCGCCAGCGGCCAAGACAATCAGTGAGAACGGGATTCGATAGTTCATCAGCACGTTCGCCGCCGCGATCCCAAACAGGAACTCAATGTTAAACGGGGAAAGGAGCAAAGCGAGCCAAGGATCGGCGGATGCCGTCAATGTTCCAATAGAAACAAGAAGGATGGCGGCGAAAATCAATATTCTAGAAAATCGTCGATCGATGATGGTTAATGAAAACAGTAGATAGAACAGCATTTCGAATCGAAGCGTCCATGCGACGCTGACCACAGGTTCGCCGGCTCCAGGTAACAGCAGAAGTGAATTCAGTAGATGTGAGGGCGCCAGCCTGGCGGCGGCGTCCGGGGAGAATGCCGACCGCGCAATTTCAAAGGCAGTGACAAACCAGTATATCGGATAGACCCGAGTGGCACGGCGCCACAGATAGCGGTGAACGCGGTGCGGGTGTCCTACGTCCGCTATATGCGCGTACGTGATGATGAACCCGCTGAGAACGAAAAAGAAATCGACCCCGGCATGGCCAAACCCGAAAGCATTGCCAAAAGGGATGTGGCGGAGATATTGCGGCAACGAGACGCTTCTTGTGGCGTGATAAAACACGACCATCAACGCGGCGATACCGCGCGCACCCTGGACGCCACCGAATTTGCCGCCCTCTGTTCGATTGGCTGGCACGGTCTCTGTGATCCTCACGACATTCCCCGGGTAATATCGCGGATCACGATAAAGCGAGGCAGGGGGTAATCCAAATGATATTGCGTAACGGCTTCAGTCATCGCGGAGCAGCAATCGCCGTCATGGTTCGCGGCGTCTGCCGGCGAACCGTCCCGATGGGCAAACCCTCTCAAACAATCGCTTCGCGTGCGTTCAGCGCATCCCTGTCGAACCCGGCCAACCGCTTGTAGTTAGCAGCCGTTCCCTCCAGCTCCGACGGGGTCAGCACGTCCTCGATCCGGCTGAACCCATTCGGCGCGCGCTGTTCCACCATCTGCATTACCTGCTCCGGCCCGTTCGCTCGGTTGGCCAGGACGATCTTCGATGTGGCCGGGCGTCGTTCGGCCTCGTACGCCTGTAGCGCTTCCGTTGTGGAACCGGACTTGCGGATTTCCCTGGCCAGAACCCGGGCATCCAGAATGCCCTGGGACGCACCGTTGGAGCCGATCGGGTACATCGCATGGGCGGCATCGCCCAGCAGCGTCACGCGGTTGAAGGTCCACTGGGTCAGGGGATCCCGATCCACCATGGGATACTCGAAACACTGGTCGGCGGCTTCGATGATGCCCGGGACGTCGAGCCAGTCGAACCGCCAGTCGGCGAATTGCGGCAGGAAGTCGGCCAGTTCGCCTGGCCGGTTCCAGTCCTCGCGCCGCCAGGAATGGTCGGGTCGGAATTTGCGTTCGGCGATCCAGTTGATGACAGCTTCGCCCCGGTCGGCGGCGAAGCGGGAGATCGGGTAGGCGACGAATTTCTGGAACTCGTGCCCCGCCATGATCATGCTGCGGCCCGTCAGATAGGGCGCGGCCCGGGTGGTGCCGCGCCACAGGATCGCGCCGTTCCAGATCGGCGGACCTTCGTTGGGATAGAGCGTGCCGCGCACCGCGGAATGGATGCCGTCGGCGCCGATCAGCAGGCTGCCCTCCTCGTCCGGGTGCCGGTGACCGGTTCGTTTGTCGGTGAACCGGGCACGAATGCCGGTCGCCGTCTCCTCCCAGCCATTCAGATGGTAGCCGGTCAGGACGTTGTGGGCGCCGAGGCGCTCCCGGGCGGCGGCCAGCAGGATCAGTTGCAGTTCGCCGCGGTGGATGGAGAATTGCGGCCAGCGGTAGCCGGCGTCCTGGCCGCGGGCTTCGGACCAGATGCGTTGGCCATGCTTGTTGTAATAGGCGAGTTCGGCCGTCGGGATCGCTGTTTCGGCCAGTTGGTCGAGCAATCCCAACTCGGTCAGTTCGCGCACCGCGTGCGGCAAGACATTGATGCCGACACCCAGCGGGCGGGGCGAGGAGACGGTTTCGAAGACGCGGCATGCGATGCCGATCTGATGCAAGCTAAGCGCGGCCGTCAGTCCGGCGATACCGCCGCCGGCTATCAGAACAGTCATCGTGATCGGTCTCCGCGCATTGCCAACGGTTGTTTTTAGCAGGATCGCTGCAACTGGGTAGCGTCAATATCAGACTGTTTTATAAACATCGTATGCACATATCATAGGCAATACAGACAAAAATTATGCAGTTCACAACTCCATTAAAATTTAATGATCGAAAATTCATCATGCTGCATTGCAGCGCATAGAGGATCGGGTTAGCGTCCGAAACACGTTGGGTCCGCATCCAGCCGAGGGCAATGGCAATATGGCGTCAGGCACCAAACCATCCGGATCGAAAGGCATCTCCCGCCGCGGCCTGCTGAAGGGCGCCGCAACCGTCGCCGGGGCGGCGATCGGATCGGACGCGATACGCGGCTTCCCCACGATCTGGGCGCAGAACATCAGGGACGTCGTGCTGCATCATGCCGGCCCACCGGTCACCGCCATCCCCGCCATCGCCGAACAGGCGACCAAGGACCTGGGGTTCACCGTGCAAATGCAGGCCGTGGAAAGCGCCGATCTGCTGAACCGCTTCCTGTCGCAGTCCACCGCCATCGACTGCGCCGACGTCAGTCTTACCTATATGCGCTATTTGATCGGGCGGACCATCCTGCAGGCCATCCCACTGGCGAAAGTCAAGAACTGGGATCAGACCATCCCGCTGTTCACCAAGGGCGAGTATCCCGACGGACGTAAGATCGTGCAGCAAGGCATCACCCCAACGATGGTCCTGTATGCTACCGATGCGAGCGGTCAAAAAGTTAGCAACGGCACCATCACCGATTACGTCACCGCCATTCCCACCGTCACCAATGGAGACACACTCGGTATCCGTCCCGATCTGGTTGGCCGCAAGGTCGATAGCTGGGCCGATCTGCTCAGCCCCGACTTCAAGGGGCGTGCGGCCGTTCAGGACAACCCGACCATCGGTATCATCGACGTTGCCATGGCGATGGAAGCTCGCGGCGATATCAAGTACGGCAACAAAGGCAACATGACCAAGGCGGAAATCGACAAGACCGTCGATACGATGCTGGAGACCAAGCGTTCGGGTCAGTTCCGCTCGTTCTGGTCGTCCTTCGATCAATCGGTGAACCTGATGGCGTCCGGTGAGGTCGTCATCCAGTCTATGTGGTCCCCCGCCGTCGCCGCCGTCCGCTCCCGCGGCATCCCCTGCACCTTCCAGCCGCTGAAGGAAGGCTATCGTGGCTGGGGCTACACGCTGGGCGTCATGAAGCATGTCGATGGCCTGAAGCTGGACTGCTTCCACGAATACATGAACTGGTACACCTCCGGCTTCCCCGGATCGTTCATCGCCCGGGAGGGATATTATTCCGCCCAGCCGGATACCGCGCGCAAATACCTGACCCCGGCCGAGGCCGCCTACTGGTTCGACGGCAAGCCGGCCGAAACCGACATTCTCAGCCCGTTCGGCAAGGTGATGGAAAAGGCCGGCAACGTCCGCGACGGCGGCACCTTGTGGGAACGGCTCGGTAACATCGCCGTATGGAACTCCGTCATGGACGAGGACCGCTACCTGACCCGCCGCTGGAACGAATTCATCACGTCGTAAGCCGGAGTATCCTGATGCAACTCGGTGTTTTCCTTCCCATCGGCAACAACGGCTGGCTGATCTCGACGACTTCGCCACAATACAAGCCCACTTACGACCTGAACAAAACCATCGTCGATAAGGCGGAGGCCTTCGGATTCGACTTCGCCCTGTCGATGATCAAACTTCATGGCTTCGGCGGCCCGTCGCAGTTCTGGGACTACAACCTGGAATCCTTCACCCTGATGGCGGGGCTGGCGGCTGCGACGACGAAAATCAAGCTGTTCGCCACATGCGCCGTGCTGACCATCCCGCCCGCGATCGCCGCGCGCATGGCAGTGACGATCGATAGTATTTCCCATGGCCGGTTCGGCGTAAATATCATCTCCGGCTGGCAGCGGCGCGAATACACCCAAATGGGGCTGTGGCCGGGGGCGGAGCACTACAAACGCCGCTACGACTATTGCGCCGAGTACGTGACGGTGATGAAAGAACTGTGGGAGACGGGGCGGTCGGACTTCAAGGGCGATTTCTTTCAGATGGACGATTGCCGCTGCCTGCCCATGCCGACGAGCAAAATCCCCATCATCTGCGCCGCCCAGAGCGACGCCGGCACCCGCTACGCCGCGCGGTACGCCGACTATAATTTCTGCGCCAGCTTCGGCTACAACGCGCCAACCGCTGTCGCGCCCAGTGTGGCCCGGCTGGTCAAGGCAAACGAGGAAACCGGACGCGATTGCGGCGCCCTGATCCTGACCATGATCATTGCCGATGAAACCGACGAAGCCGCCAACGCGAAATGGGAACACTACAAGGCCGGCTCGGACCTTGAAGCCCTGGCGTATCGCGATGACCAGGCGAGGGACGATCCAAGCACGGACATCTACGCCCAAACCAACCGGCGCACGCTGTTGGGCACGAACAAACTGCCCACCAACCAGGGCGTGCTGGTCGGCTCCTACGCCACCATCGCCCGCATGCTGGACGAACTCGCCGGGGTCCCGGGGGTGCGCGGCGCGATGATGACATTCGACGATTTCGTCATCGGGATGGAGCAGTTTGGCACCCGCATCATGCCGCTTATGCGGTCCCGTAACGAAATCGCAAAGGCCGCATGAACAGCGCCGGACTCATCTCGATCCTGCCGTTCGCCTTGCGCGGACGGCCGGTCACCGAACCCGGCAAGCGCCGGAGAACGCGCCTGCCGTCCTGGCTGGTGTCCTGGTTTCAGGTCGGGCCGCTGGCGCTGATCCTGGTGGTGCTGTTCGCGCTGCCGACATGCCTGTTTCTGGTCGTCAGCTTCTATGATTACGATCGGATGGGCATCTATCCGGCTTTTCTGCTGGATAACTACCGGGAGTTGTTCACCACCCGGGCAACATGGCGAGTCTATGCCAGCTCGCTGAAATTCGCCGTCATCGTCTGGGCGATCACGCTGTTTCTGGGCTTCAATATTTCCTACTTCCTGATCTTCCATGTCCGCGGCGCCGTCGTCCGTACCGTGCTGTTTCTGCTGTGCGCGATACCTTTCTGGACCTCGGGGATCATCCGGACCATCGCGTGGATTCCGTTCCTGGGCCGCAATGGTGCGTTCAACCAGATTCTGATGGGGCTGGGGATCGCCTCTCACCCGCTCACATTCCTGCTGTTCTCGGATTTTTCGGTCATCGTGACCTATGTGCATCTGTTCACGCTGCTGATGATCGGGCCGATCGCCAACTCATTGTCCAAGATCGACCCGGCGTTGATGGAGGCAGCGGTCGATGCCGGCGCCAGCCGCTGGCGTACCATGGTCGATATCGTGATTCCGCTGTCCAAAACCGGGATCACGCTGGGTTCGATCCTGGTCTTCACCCAGGTCATGGGCGACTATTTCGTCGTCCGGCAAATGAGCGGCGGGCAGAGCGCATCCATCGTCTCCATGCTCTCGACGCAGATCCAGGCGATGGAATATCCCCCGGCATCGGCGAACGCGATGGTGCTGGTGATCTTCGTGGCGATCCTGGTCGCGGCGATGATGAAGGTCGTCGATGTGCGAAAGGAATTGGTGAAGTAGCATGGCAGCCGGACGCATCGGCGAGAAACGGCCCTGGACTTTTTATGCCCTGGCGACCCTGTTCGGGGCATTCCTGTTGTTCCTCTACGGGCCGATGTTCGTCATCTACATACTGTCGTTCCAAGGTGAGAATGGCGGCGTGACCTTCCCGATGGTCGGGTTCTCGCTGGCCTGGTTCAGGGAGATTTTCCAACCGGGGCAAATGGCCAATATTCCGGTGTCGTTTTCCCGTTCGATAGGGCTCGCCACCGTCGTAAGCCTTCTGACAGTGGTGATTTCGGTCGCCGCCGGCCTGGGATTCCGGCGACGCTTTCCCGGTTCCGGTATCCTGTTCTATCTGGCCGTCGCCAGTCTGGTGATGCCCAGCCTGCTGGTCGGGTTCGGGATCGGGCTCAGCTTCCAGTTCCTGGGGATCGAGCCCGGCCTGTTTACCTCGGCGCTGGGGGCGCAACTGACCTGGACGCTGCCGTTCGGCCTGTTCGCGATGTTCGCCGTCGTCAATCGCTTCAACCGGTCGTGGGAGGAAGCCGCGGCCGATCTGGGTGCCAACGCGTGGCAGCGGTTGCGGCATGTGACGATCCCGATCCTGCTGCCGGGCATCGTCGGGGTGGCGATGGGCGCGTTTACCCTGTCCTATGACGAATATGCCCGCACCACCCTGACGATCGGCACCAGGAACACTTTGCCGTTGGAGATTTACGCGCTGATCTCTTCCGCCACCTCGCCCACCTTGTTCGCGATCGGCACCCTGACTACCGGCGTGTCGTTCGTGGCAATCACCTTCTCATTGCTGCTGGTGCTGCGGATGCAGCGCCGGCGCGCCTTTGCAAAGGCAGGATAATGGACAATCGATTCGACGTTGAACTGGTTAGTGTCACCAAGCGCTATGGCACCACTCTGGCGGTGGATGGCATCTCGTTGCGTATCCCGCGCGGCACCTATTGTTGTCTGTTGGGCCCGAGCGGGTGCGGGAAGACGACGACGCTGCGGATGATCGCGGGGCATGAGGCTGTGTCGGATGGCGACATCCTGATCCATGGCGAGAACGTGTCCGACCTGCCGCCGATCAAGCGCGGCACGGCGATGATGTTCCAGAGTTATGCCTTGTTCCCGCACATGTCCTGCCTGGACAACGTCGCGTTCAGCCTGAAAATGCGCGGCGTCGCGAAGAAAGAACGTCACGCCAAGGCCCGGGAGTACCTGGATCTGGTGCATATGGGCGGGTTCGCCGAACGGCTGCCGGCCCAGTTGTCCGGCGGCCAGCAGCAGCGCATCGCGCTCGCCCGCGCGTTGATCAACCGGCCGCGTGTCCTGCTGTTGGACGAACCGCTGTCGGCGTTGGATCCGTTCCTGCGCATCAAGGTGCGCGAGGAGCTGAAGCGGCTGCAACGCGAACTGGGGATTACCTTCATCCATGTGACCCACAGCCAGGATGAGGCGATGGCGTTGGCCGACCTGATGGTGGTGATGGAAGACGGGCACATCCGTCAGGCTGCCCACCCGCGCGAGGTTTTCGAGCGCCCGGTCAGCCCGTTTATCGCCAAATTCATCGGCAGCCACAACGTGCTGCGGCTGAACCAGGGGCCGGTCGCGGTGCGGGCCGACCGTTGCCGCCTGGGGTCGGCGGAGGACGGGCCGCATGTGCATGGTCAGGTCGTGGCGGTCGAATATCAGGGCTCCATGGTCCGCGTGGCGGTGAAAACCGATGCGGGGGATGAGGTTTCGGCCCTGGTTCCCGATCAGATGTTCTACCGCAAGCCGGCGGAACCCGGCGATCCCGCGACCCTGGTCTGGGCGGAGCAGGATACGCATGCATTAGTGGAAGCCTGAGATCCGGGCGCCGGGCCGTCCCATCCTTGACCGCGGTTCGGCTAACCCCTAGATAAGCGCCTTCCGCAATTTGGAATTCCGAATTCCATGCTCCAGGCGCTGCCGGCAGCCCAAAGCCTGATCGACCGGACATACCGGCAATTGCTGGATGCGATCGCCGACAGCACCCTCGCGCCCGGCCAACGCATCCGCCAGGCGGCGCTTGCTGACACGCTCGGCGTCTCCCGCCAGCCGGTCAGCCACGCGCTGCATTTGCTCAAGCGCCAAGGCCTGGTGGAGGATTCTGGCCGCAAGGGGATGCGTGTCGTTCCGCTGGACCCGCATCGAGTCACCCAGCTTTACCAGCTTCGCCAGGCGATCGACGGTCTGGCCGCGCGGCTGGCCGCGGAACGTGCGGCCAATGGTGCCGTGACCCCCGCCGAATTCGAAGAATTAAAGCAGCAGCTTCAGGCCGGGGCGGTCTTCGATGCCGCGACCCCGATTCCGATCCTGGTGCGCGCGGATACCGAATTTCATCGCGCCCTCTACCGCCTGTCCGGCAACCCGGCCATCGAGGAGACGATGGCACCGCTGTGGCCGCACCTGATGCGCTCGATGGCGGCGGTGCTGCATACGCCGGGATTTGCCGAACGGGTCTGGCAGCACGAACATGCCGCGATCCTGCGCCAAATCGCCGCCGGCGATCCCACCGGGGCCGAGACAGCCGCCAGTACCCATGCCGCGTCGGCGTCCCGCCTGACAACGCAACAGCTTCAACCAAAAGCCGCTTAAAAAGGAGGACCGCCCATGCTGACCGAAGCCCAAATCCGCCAGTTCAACGATGAAGGCTACCTGTTTCTGCCCGAGACCTTCTCGCAAACCGAAGTGGACATTCTGAAGTCCGAAGCCGAGGACATTTATCGTCAGGAACGCCCCGAGGTCTGGCGCGAAAAGTCCGGCGCGCCCCGCACCGCCTTTGCCGCCCACCTCTACAACGAAGCCCACGGTCTGCTCGGCCGGCACCCCCGCATGATCGCCCCCGTCGAACAACTGTTCGGCGAGCAGGTGTACATGCACCAGTACAAGATCAACGCCAAAGCGTCGTTTACCGGCGATGTCTGGCAGTGGCATCAGGATTACGGCACCTGGGCACGCGATGACGGGATGCCGGAACCGCGGGCGATGAACATCGCGGTGTTCCTCGATGAGGTGATGCCGATCAACGGCCCACTGATGCTGGTGCCGCGCAGCCACACCCGGGGCGTACTCGCCGCCGGCCACGATGTCAGCACCACCTCGTACCCGCTGTGGACGCTGGACGAGAAAACCGTGACCGAACTGGTGGCAGAAGGCGGAATCGTCGCACCCACCGGCAAGCCGGGCGGGCTGCTGCTGTTCCATGGCAATCTGGTGCATGGCTCCGCCGGTAACATCACGCCCTATCCGCGCAAGATCGTGTACCTGACGCTGAACGCGGTTTCCAACTACATCCGCAAACCGACGCGGGCGGAATGGATCGCCCACACCGACTTCACCCCGATCGTCCCCACCGATGCCGGCGCGTTGGCGCGGTATGCTCAGAGTTTCCGGTAGGCGGCGGAGTAGGGGGGAGCGTCGGGAAATAACCGCTCCTTTGGACGGGCGGCTGGCGTGGCCCGTCATGGCGGGCTGTGTAAAGTGACATCCAATCCCGGCCGGGACCCTTACTTGAATTCGTAATGTCCCGGACGGGGGCGGATGACGTCAGCCCCCGCCGGCCATGACGGCGACGGATCGGCGGCAGACTCGCTTGTTCCGCCGCAAGCCCTAGCGAGCGGCCTTCCAAGCCTCATACCTGGCCTTGTTTTCAGCATTGGGGGGATACAGCCCGGGCAGCGATGCGCCACCGTTCACCTGAGTCATGATCCACTCCTCCATCCGCTCCTGTTCGGATGCGGCCGCGGCCACATCGGCGACCAGCTTTTGCGGAATGACCACCGCCCCATCGTCATCGACCATGACGATGTCGTCCGGGAACACCGCCACCCCGCCGCAGCCGATCGGCTCCTGCCAGTTGACGAACGTAAGGCCGGCGACAGAGGCTGGGGCCGCGGTGCCCTGGCACCATACCGGCAGGCCGGTACCCAGCACGCCGGCCAGATCGCGGACCACGCCGTCGGTGATCAGACCGGCCACACCCTTCTTCGCCATGCGGGCGCACAGGATGTCGCCGAAAATCCCCGCATCGGTGACGCCCATCGCATCGACGACTGTAATGCAGCCCTCCGGCATCGCTTCGATCGCCGCCCGGGTGGAAATCGGCGACGACCAGGATTCGGGGGTCGCCAGATCCTCGCGCGCCGGCACGAAGCGCAGGGTAAAGGCCCGGCCGATCAGGCGGGGCTGGCCGGCGCGGATCGGCCGCGTGCCGCGCATCCAGACATTCCGCAGCCCCTTCTTCAGCAGAACGGTGGTGATGGTGGCGGTCGATACCCCGGACAGGGCCGCAAGGGTGGCGGAATCGATGGTCATGGAACGTCCGATCTCCTGAATGGCATGGCCTATTGACGCGATAATCCCGCCATCGCGCAAGATGGACCGGCCAGAACCCTGTTCGTCGATCCTATTCGTGCACATCGGCCCCGTTTGGCCGCAGCAGCATCCCGGCATGGGCGGACAGCTTGGCCAATGCCTTGTGCAACACAGTGCGCTCGGTCTTGGTCAGACTTTCCATCAGCGCCGTCTCGATCGCATCGGCCGTGGGTGCCAGGTCCGCATGAATCGCCAATCCCTTGCGGGTAAGCCGCAGCAGCCGCCCGCGCCCGTCGGACGGATCATGGGCCTGCCGGAGCAGTCCTCGCCCCACCAGACTTGCGGCAGCGCGACTGACTTTCACCTTGTCCATGCCGGCGTGCGCGCCCGCCGCGGTCGGCGATATCACCCCGAACCGGCCGACGGCAGCGATCAGGCGCCATTCCGGCATCGTCAGGCCGCTTTGCGCAAGGTGATCGCGCGCGATGACCCGGGAGACGGCTTCCTCAGCAACCGATAGCCTGTAAGGCAGAAAATTTTCTAATCGAAAGGTCCCGTTTAAAGGATCTTCTCCCACTTCCGCTTTCTTCTTCATTCGAAACAACCCCGCCTTTTGACCGTGTGGAGACACCCCCAGCAAGAGAAACGGCCACCGGTCCTGCTTTACTATCTGCTTTAAGCGGAGAACAAAAGATGCTGATTTGACAGCGGGTTTCCATGCGACCCCGCACCAAAATCGACGCGCGGGCGGCGGTTTTCCTCGATTCTTACTCCTCCGGGGAGGACGCAAGATGCAATCCGATCGGCGGTTTTCGTTAATCCCCGCAAGTCACGACCGGGGGAGCCCCGGCACCGTTTCTGTTTAGGTAAATATATATTTACCTTTTAGGTTAGTATCATCTGGAAGTAGCCTCGGCCGCTGCACAATTCCGATGCACCGGCCGAGGCGACCTTATCCGGCTAAAAGAACCATGGCCGCCCGCGACAGCGCCTGCGCACCGAGTCCGATGCAGGCCTCGTCCGGTTGATAGGCGGAGTTGTGCAGTTTATCCGAACGCCCCGGCTGCCCGGATCCCACCTTTAGCTGAAACGACGGCACCCGTTCGGCCATCAGTGCGAAATCCTCGCCGCCGAGGCCGGCCTCTCTGGCGGTTATGGACGCATCGCCGAACTGGGCGCGGACGGCGGCGACGGCGGGGTCCAGAACGCGGTCGTCGTTGACCAGGCAGGGGGTGCCGCGCCGGTAGTCGATATCGCACCGCACGCGCATGCCTTCCAGCATCCCGGCCGCCAGGCGTTCGATCGCGGCTTGGGCAATGTCGCGCGCGCGGGGGTGCAGCGTGCGGACCGTGCCTTTGATCAGGCAGGAATCGGGGATGATATTATGGGTTGTGCCACCCTGAATGGCCCCGACGGTGACAACGGCCGGGTGCATCGGGCTGACTTCCCGGCTGACGACGGTTTGCAACTGCGTGACCAGCACCGCCGCCGCGATCAGCGGGTCGATGGCGGTGTGCGGGTATGCCGCATGGCCGGATTTGCCGCGGACAACGATATCGAAGCGGTCCGACGCCGCCAGTCCCGGACCGCGGGTGTAGCCGAAGCTGCCCGCCGGCATGTCGGGATGATTGTGGAATCCCAGGGCCATGTCGATATCCGGGCCGGTCATTACCCCGTCGTCGATCATCGCCTGCATGCCGCCAAGGCCTTCCTCGGCGGGCTGGAACACCAGCTTCACCGTCCCGGCCAGTTGCGGCGCCATCTGTTTCAGCACCGCCGCGACACCCAGCAGCGTGGTGGTGTGGATATCGTGGCCGCAGGCGTGCATCAGGCCCGGCAGTGTGCTGGCGAACGGCAGGCCGCTGGTTTCCTGGATCGGCAGCGCGTCCATGTCCGCCCGGATCGCCAGCACCTTGCCGGGACGCCCGCCCTGGATCAGCCCGACCACCCCGGTTTTGCCGATACCTGCCTGATAGGGAATGCCCATGCGCGCCAGTTCCGAGGCGACGACGCCAGCGGTGCGCACTTCCTGGAACCCCAGCTCCGGATGGGCATGGATATCGCGGCGCACGGCGATCAGGCGATCCTCGATGCGTTCGACCGCGTCGCGGATAGCCGCGGTGGGATCGTTGGTTCGGATGTCGGACATTGTTGGGTGCCTCCTGCAACAGGGTTCCTGCGTAACGCGATCCGCGCTTGCTTGCCAGCGCCGCCGCCGCTATACCGCGCCCCTGTTTGCGAGTCCGGGCCTGGAAGGGCATGCCCGGCCGCGACTGTTTGCCAGTTTTACCCGCCCGGGTACGGCAAACGCGAACCAGAAGGAGACTAAAATGCCCAAAATGAAGACCAAGTCGTCGGTCAAGAAGCGGTTTAAGATCACCGCGACCGGCAAAGTTCTCGCCGGCCCCGGCAAAAAGCGCCACTGCCTGAGCGCCAGAAGCCAGAAGGCCAAGCGGACCAATCGCGGCAGCCAGACGCTGACCCATGCTGACGGGATTACCGTTAAGCAGTGGGCCCCCTACGGCATCGCTTAAGGGAGTAAGCACACATGGCACGCGTCAAACGGGGCACGACCACCCACGCCCGTCACAAGAAGGTCCTTGAGCAATCCAAGGGCTTCGTCGGCCGGTCCTCCACCAATTACCGCATCGCCCGGGAACGTCTGGAGAAGTCTCTTCAGTACGCTTACCGCGATCGCCGGGTGAAGAAGCGCGAATTCCGCGGTCTTTGGATCCAGCGCATCAATGCGGCGGTGCGTGAGCACGGGCTGACCTACTCGGTCTTCATCGCTGGCCTGAAGAAGGTTGGCATCGAGATGGATCGCAAGGTCCTGGCCGCCATCGCCTATGACGACCCCGCATCCTTCGCGGCGATCGTGCAGAAGGTTCAAGCCGCCCTGGCTTAAGGCCAGAAGGAGCCAGCCGCCATGCCGATCAACACGGCCGTCCTGGCGCTGGTGCTGATATTTATCCCGGGTATCCTCTGCTACGGCGTGGTGTCGAGCCTCGCCAGCAAACGGACCCGGGATAATACAACGATTTTCCTTCAGATTTTTATGTATGGCGTCACCAGTTATATGGTCTTGGCGCTGGGGAACGAAATCGCTCCTACGATGCTCGCCCCTCTGGGGATGCACCTACAGGATCTCGCTCTGCTGAACCCCTCCGGTATCGAAAAATCGGGGATCGATCCGCGACCCATAGCTGCGGCGAGCGTGGTCGGGTTTCTATTGGGCATCTTGATAACATTGAACATCAACTACAGTCTCTTGATGCGACTCTGTCGCGCCCTCGGCATCACGAAGAGGTTCGGCGACCCGGACGTTTGGAGCTTTCTCCTTAATTCGAACGACACCGACAACTGGGTAACGGTCAGACACAAGGATCGCGGGCATATCTACCAAGGTTATGTCCGTAGCTTCTCCGGAGGTGACAAAGATCGGGAGATGATCCTAACCCTCGTACGGGTATATAGCTTGGAGGGAAGCGAAGGATCGGAGGAGATCGAAGGTTCAGAGAATCTCCAACAATTGGGGGAGATACCGATTCTTTATCTAGCGTTCAAGAAGGACGACCTTGTGCTAGAGTTCGGCGCGAAACCAAATCCCAACGGTAATCCCTAGCGGTTAGGTCGGTGTCAAATGGCTAGAAACTCTATTGTTCTGAACGAAGGCGTCCTAAAAAAAGGTGGGCTAAATCCGCAGCCTACCGACTACCGACCGCCGCCGCCGCAACCTCTGAGACCGGTGGCTCCACCACCCGTCACGCCGCAGCCGGGTGCCCACCGTCAAGGTGCGAATCCTGGTGCCAGCACCCGCGATGGAGCATGAGGGAACAGTGGCACGAAACAGCAGCGGCAGCGCTTCTGGGGACAATACTCGCCCCGCCATGGCACAGGATAATGCAATCAATCCTCCTGCGACCTCATATCGCCCGCCCGCTCCAACGCCGCTGAGGCCAGTTCCTCAGCCGATCGCAACTGGCGCAAAGGCAACGCCGGAGAAGTGATCACAAGATCCCTGGCCCAAATCGCCCGCGTTACAGTTCGCGCTATCTATCGAACTGATAAAAAGCCATCGACAATAGCGATATAGGGCCGCCTGGTCAGGGTGGCCCTTTCCGCGCGTGAGACATTGCAATGAACGACGATCTTGAAGCCCTGAAGACCTCCACCGACGCCGCCCTGGCCGACGCCGCCGATCTGCGCGCCTGGGACGCGGTGCGCATCGCGGTGCTGGGCCGCAACGGCAGCCTGACCGGTATGCTGCGCGATCTGGGCAAAACCCCGCCGGAACAGCGCAAGGATCGGGGCGCGGCGCTGAACCGGCTGAAGGATGCGCTGACCTCGGCGATCGAGGCCCGGAAGACCCAGCTTGAGGACGCGGCGCTGGACGCCCGGCTGCTGTCGGAACGTATCGATCCCACCCTGCCGCCGCGCCCGCGCGATGCCGGCCTGATCCATCCGATCGCCCGCACCATGGAGGAAATCGCCGCGATCTTCGGCGCCATGGGCTGCACCGTGGTGGACGGGCCGGATGTCGAAAGCGACTGGTTCAACTTCGGCGCGCTGAATATCCCGGCGCATCATCCAGCCCGAGCGGACCATGATACGTTCTATCTGCCACCGCGCGATGGCGCTGCGCCGCCGGTCCTGCGGACGCATACGTCCCCCGGCCAGATCCGCACGATGCTGTCGCAGGAACCGCCGATCCGGGTCATCGTCACCGGCCGCACCTATCGCGCCGACCATGACGCTACCCACTCGCCGATGTTCCATCAGTGCGAGGGGCTGGTGATCGATCGCGGCATGACGCTGGGCCACCTGAAGGGCGTCCTGATCGACTTCCTGCGCACATTCTTCGCCATCTCCGATCTGCCAGTGCGGTTCCGGTCTTCCTATTTCCCGTTCACCGAACCCTCGATGGAGGTCGATATCGGCTGGAACCGCCGGACCGGCGAGCTTGGCCGGGGCGGCGACTGGCTGGAAATCCTCGGCAGCGGCATGGTGCATCCGCGCGTGCTGGCCAACTGCGGCATCGACCCGCGGGAGTGGCAGGGCTTCGCCTGGGGCATGGGCGTGGAACGCATCACGATGCTGAAGCACGGCATGTCCGATCTGCGGCCGTTCTATGAGTCCGATCTGCGCTGGCTGAAGCACTACGGATTCAACCCGCTGTCCCCGACCATACTGCACGAGGGGGTCTAGGCCATGAAATTCACGCTCTCCTGGTTGAAGTCCCACCTTCAGACCGACGCCACACTGACCCAAATCACCGACACTCTGACCCGGATCGGCCTGGAGCTGGAGGGCGTCGAAAACCCCGGCGCCAAACTGGCCGCCTTCCGCGTCGCCCATGTGATCGAGGCCGTTCAACACCCCAACGCCGACCGGCTGCGGGTCTGCCAGGTCGATACCGGCGAGGGGGTCGTCTCGGTCGTTTGCGGCGCACCCAATGCCCGCACCGGCATCAAAGTGGTGTTCGCGGCCCCTGGTGCCTTCATCCCCGGCAGCAACATCACGCTGAAAGTGGGCGAAATCCGCGGCGTGCAAAGTGCGGGCATGATGCTGTCGGCCCGCGAAATGGGCCTGGGCGACGACCATGCCGGCATCGTCGAACTGCCCGCCGAGGCCCAAATCGGCATGACCTATCCCGACTGGGCCGGCCTGAACGACCCGATCGTCGAGATCGGGGTGACCCCCAATCGCGGCGACTGCTTCTCGGTGCGCGGCGTCGCCCGCGATCTGGCAGCCGCCGGCCTGGGCACACTGAAGCCGTTCGCCCCCATTGTCATCCCGCCGGTATTCGACGGCGGCCCGCGCTGGGATATCGCCTTCCCGGAAGCCTGCCCCTGGATCGTTGGGCGAACCATTCGCGGCGTGAAGAACTCCCCCAGCCCGAAATGGCTGCAAGACCGGCTGACTTACATCGGCCTGCGGCCGATCAACGCGCTGGTCGATGTTACCAACTTCTTTACATTCGACCTTGGCCGCCCGCTGCACGTCTTCGACGTCGGCAAACTGTCGGGTGACACGCTCACCCTGCGGCGCGGCGCTGGCGAAACCATGCGGGCGCTGAACGGCAAGGACTACGTCGTCGATCCCGAGGATTGCGCGATCTGCGATGCGGCCGGCGTGCAATCCATCGCCGGCGTAATCGGCGGCGAGGCAACCGGCTGCGACGAAGCCACCACCAGCGTGTTCGTCGAATGTGCGCTGTTCGACCCGATCCGCATCGCCCGCACCGGCCGCCGCCACCAGATCGTCTCCGACGCCCGGCAGCGGTTCGAGCGCGGGTTGGACCCGGCGCTTATGCCCGACGCGATCCAGGCGGCAACCGCGCTGATCCTGGAACTGTGCGGCGGCGAACCCGGCACGGTGACGATGGCGGGCAGCGAACCGGCCTGGCAGCGCGACGCCACCATGCGCTTCGCCCGCATCGCCAGCTTCGGCGGTTCCGACATTCCCGCCGATGAGGCCGTCGCCTCGCTGGAACATCTGGGCTTCACCGTTCGCCAGCGTGACGCGGACAGTGTGACCGTTGCCGTCCCGTCCTGGCGCAATGACGTGGCCGCCCCGATTAGTCTCGCTCAGTCGCCCGAACTGGACCCGGCCAAGGCAGCAAAGGCGGCCGAGGGCTGCATCGCGGTTGAGGCGGAAAACGACTTGATCGAGGAAGTCCTGCGCCTGCGTGGCCTGGACGCGATTCCGGCGGTATCGTTGCCGCGAGAAAGCCCGGTGCCGCAAGCAACGCTGACGCCGCGCCAGCAGCGCAACGCAATCGCCCGCCGCACATTGGCGTCCGCCGGTCTGATGGAATGTGTCACGTTCAGTTTCATGGCCCGGGCCGAGGCCGAACGCTTCGGCGCCGCCCCCGACGCCCTGCGCCTGAGCAACCCGATCGCCGCGGACCTGGATCAGTTGCGTCCGACCCCGCTGGCGACACTGGCGCTGGCGGCGAAGCGCAACGCCGCGCGCGGCTATGCCGATGTCTGCCTGTTCGAGATCGGGCCGGCCTTCGCGCTGGATGCGCCGGATGGCCAGAAGCTGGTCGCCGCCGGCCTGCGCTGCGGCCAGACGCCGCGCAACTGGCTGGTGCCGCAGCGTCCGGTGGATGCAATGGACGCCAAGGGCGACCTGTGGGCGCTGCTGACCGCCGTCGGTGTGCCGCTGGAAGCCCTCCAGGTCACCACGGATGCGCCGTCGTTCCTGCATCCAGGCCGCTCCGGCATGGTGCGGCAAGGGCCGAAGACGGTGATGGGCTATTTCGGCGAGATCCATCCCCGCCTGCTGGCCGCGTTGGATCTGCCCGGCCCGATGGTGGTGTTCGAGCTGAACCTGGACGCCGTTGCCGACCCGAAAAGGCGCAAGAAATCGGCACCCGACCTGCCGCAGTTCCAGCCGGTGCGGCGCGATTTCGCCTTCATCGTCGATAGCGCCGTGGCAGCGGACAGTGTGGTCAAGGCGGCAAAGGGGGCGGAGCGGGCGCTGATTACCGGCGTGACGCTGTTCGACCTGTACGAAGGCGAACGCATGACCCCGGGCAAGAAGTCGCTCGGTGTCGAAGTGACACTTCAGCCGCGCGAACGCACACTCACCGATCCGGAGATCGAGGCAGCCTGTCAGAAGATCGTGGCGGCTGTAGCGAAGGCGACCGGGGCAACGCTGCGGTAGTCTGTCACCAGGGTATCGGGGCACCGTCCCATGCGAAGAACCCGCCGCTCGCTTCTGGCCCCAGCCTGTCCATCACGGCCAGCAGCGCGGCGGCGGCAAAGTCCGGGGTGAACAGCTTCGCCCCCGGCACCCCGGCCTGAAACGGGGCGCTCAGGCCGGTATCGACGGTGCCGGGGTGCAGCGCCACGCACATGCCCAGCTTGCGGGTCCGCCGATGCTCGATTGCCAGCGTGCGGATCAGCATGTTCAGCGCCGCCTTCGACGCCCGGTAGCCGTACCAGCCGCCGAGGCGATTGTCGCCGATGCTGCCAACCCGAGCGGAAAGGGCGGCGAAGAGGCTGGGGCGGTCGCGGGGGGTAAGGGGCAGCAGGTGCTTGGCAACCAGCGCCGGACCCGCCGCGTTCGCGATGAATGCGGCGGTCATCGACTCCAGCGACAAGGCGCGCATCGATTTCTCCGGCGTCAGTCCCGGGCCGTGCAGCATGCCGGTGGCAACGACGATCCGGGTGACCGGCCCCAATGCGGCGATCTGGCCGGCGGCGTTCGCCAGGGTTGGCTCTTGCGTTATGTCGGCCTGGATCCAGTCGTGTTGCCAGCCGGCGGGGCGGCGGCGGGATACAGCGACCACGCGGGCGAATGCCGGGTCCCGCTCCAGAAGCTGCACCATCGCCCGGCCGACACCGCCGGATGCGCCGACCACGACGGCGATGTCGTCGGTCATGCCAGGACCGCCGCGCCAAGCAGCAATCCGGCGACCGCCCCGCCCGTCAGCATGGTCCGCAGGGCCGGATACCATGGGGGCAATCCGTCGCTGCCCAAGTCCCACAGCCAGTGAAGCGCCAGGGCGCCGGCCAGTCCCGCCAGCCGCCAGCCTGGATGGCCGGGCATCGCGACCAGCAACGCCAGTGCGGCCAAGGTTGGCACCATCGCGATGGATACGGTCAAACCGCTGGGCGATGACGACCGGATCGCGAGGCCCCATCGCGCCTCGCCCAAAAACGACAGGATCAACCCGCCATACACCGCGAGAACCATGCTGGACGCCGGCTTCAACGCCGGGAACGTCAGGGCCGCCAGCGGGGGCGCCAGAAACGGAATCAAACCGAGCACACCATAGATCAGGACGCTGGCCGGTATGGCGGGGCGGTGGGATGGGATATTCGTCATTGCGATTACATGGCCGCGCCGGCCACCTTGGCAACCGACCGGTCAGCGGCCAACATCGGCGCCACCTTTTGCCGAAGGAACCGACGATGGCCCGCGTCCGCGACATCCCCTCCGCCGAACTGCCGCCCGACCAGGCGGCGATCTACGAACAGTTCGCCGGGCTGTATGGGCCGTTCCGCAATCAGGTCGCCGTGTTCGCCCATGTCCCCGCCGCATTGCGCCATCTGATGCCGATGCTGATGGAACTGCGCGCCGCCGCCACGCTGCCGAAGCGGTATCTGGAGATCGCGATCGTCGTCGTCTCCAAACTGAACGAGTGCCATTACTGTGTCGCCCATCACAAACCCTTCCTGGCGGTGGAGGGCATCTCGCCGGAGGGTATCGACCGGCTGCTGGAACCGGACAACGCCGAACTGGACGATACCGACCGGCTGGTGATCGAATACGCCCGGCTTGCGTGGGAGACGCCCAACCGCATCCGGGACAGCGTTTTCCAACGGCTACGGCAGCATTTCTCCGAGGCGCAGATTGTCGAGCTGACGCTGCGCATCACGCTGTGCGGGTTCTTCAACCGGTTCAACGATGCGCTGCAGATCGAGGAGGAGGCCGATGTAGCAGGGTCGGCGCATGACCGAACCCTTCCGGGCGCCAGCGCCGGGACGGCGTAAGCGATGATTCTGAACGCGATCCAGGCCGGTGAGGGGCCGCCGGTTGTCCTGATGCACGGGCTGTTCGGACAGGC
The DNA here is from genome assembly GCA_021805665.1 of Pseudomonadota bacterium. Lineage (GTDB taxonomy): Bacteria > Pseudomonadota > Alphaproteobacteria > Acetobacterales > Acetobacteraceae > Rhodopila. The sequence continues at coordinate 2,627 of JAJZEV010000038.1, read as the reverse complement.
GCGCAATTTCGGCGCGATCCAGCGCGCCCTGGCGCCCGGGTTCCGGGTGATTGCGCTGGATATGCGGAACCACGGCGACAGCCCGCATGGCGCGGACATGCGTTACCCGACCCAGGCGGCGGATGTGCGGGAAACCCTTCTGTCGCTGGGGATTCAGCGGGCGGCGGTGGTCGGGCACTCGATGGGCGGCAAGGCGGCGATGGCGCTGGCGTTGCAATGGCCGGAGCTGGTTGGCCGTTTGCTCGTGTCCGATATCGCGCCGGTGATCTACCAGCACGGCAACACAGCGTTCGCCAAAGCCATGCAAGCCATCGAGTTGTCCCCTGCGCTGACCCGTCGCGATGCTGACGCGGCCCTCGCCGGGACGGTGACCGACGAAACCCTGCGGCCGTTCCTGTTGCAAAACCTGCGGTTCGGCCCCAATCCGGGATGGAAGATCGGCCTGTCCGAAATCGCTGCCGCGATCCCCGACCTGGAGGGTTGGATCGACCTGCCCGGTCGCTATGACGGCCCCGCATTGTTCGTGACCGGTGCCCAGTCGCACTATGTGCTGCCGGAGCATCGCGCCATCATTCGCGGCCTGTTTCCCGCGGCCCGTTTCGTCGCGGTGAAAAACGCCGGCCATTGGGTGCATGCCGACAACCCGGGGGGATTTTTGTCGGTGCTGGAGGCTTTCCTGGACGCGTGGCAGTAAGCGAGCGCGGCCCCCGGGGGCGGGGCAGCGGGTCGGGTTGCGATCCGTTTCGATCGAATCACCCGATTTTACCCATCGAATGGAGCAAAAAGCCCCGCCCGACCCAGCATTAAACGATGAAGCTTCCGCGAAGCATGGCAGAAACGCGTGGTAAGGGCTGTTTTTCGCTCGTAAGACGGCCGGTTACGGCCTAAGTGTGCGCCGCACCATCCCAAAGCCAGGACCGTATGCAGATCCGTAACGTCGCTATCATCGCCCATGTCGATCACGGGAAGACCACTCTCGTGGACAAACTCCTCAGCCAGTCGGGCGCGTTCCGTGAGCATCAGGCCGTGACCGACCGCGCGTTGGACCGCAACGACCTGGAAAAGGAACGTGGGATCACCATCCTGGCGAAGTGCGCCTCGGTGGTGTGGAACGACACGCGCATCAATATCGTCGATACCCCCGGGCACGCCGATTTCGGCGGCGAAGTCGAACGCATCCTGAACATGGTGGACGGCGCGATCGTGCTGGTCGATGCCGCCGAGGGCGTGCTGCCGCAGACCAAGTTCGTCGTCGGCAAGGCCCTGGCGCGCGGTATTCACCCGATCGTCGTGGTCAACAAGGTGGATCGCCAGGACGCCCGTCCGGACGAAGTCCATACCGAGGTGTTCGACCTGTTCGCCGCATTGGGCGCCTCTGACAGCCAGCTGGATTTCCCGATGCTGTTCGCGTCGGGCCGCAATGGCTGGGCGGATGTGGAACTGAACGGCCCGCGCAAGGACCTGTCCCCGCTGTTCGACCTGGTGGTAAGCCATGTCCCGCCGCCGACGGTGAAGCCGGACCTGCCCTTCGCGATGGTCGCCAGTATCCTGGAATACGACAACTTCCTGGGTCGCGTGCTGACCGGGCGTGTCGAACAGGGCACCGGCCGGGTCAACATGCCGGTGAAGGTGCTGCGCCGCGATGGTTCGCTGGTGGAAACCGGCCGCCTGACCAAGCTGCTGTCCTTCCGCGGCCTGGATCGCGTTCCTGTCGAGGAGGTTATGGCGGGCGATATCATCGCCGTGGCCGGCCTGTCCGAAGGCACCATTCCTGACACCATCGGCGCGCCGGAGCTTGGCGGCCCGCTGGAAGCCATCCCGGTCGATCCGCCGACCCTGGCGATGACGTTCCGCATCAACGATTCGCCGCTGGCGGGCCGTGAAGGCAAGAAGGTCACATCGCGCCAGATCCGCGAACGGCTGTTCCGTGAATCCGAAGGCAATGTCGCCATCAAGGTGACCGACTCCAACGAAACCGACGCGTTCGAGGTCGCGGGCCGCGGCGAACTTCAGTTGGGCGTGTTGATCGAACAGATGCGCCGCGAAGGCTTCGAGCTGACCATCGGCCGCCCCCGCGTGCTGACCCGCAAGAACCCGGAAACGGGCGAACGCGAAGAGCCGATGGAAGAAGTGCTGGTCGATGTGGATGAACCGTACACCGGCGTGGTGGTGGAGAAGCTCAGCCGCCGTAAGGCCGATCTGCGCGACATGCGCCCGTCGGGCGGCGGCAAGGTCCGCATGACGTTCAACATCCCCAGCCGTGGGCTGATCGGCTATCACGGCGAATTCCTGACCGACACGCGCGGCACCGGCATCATGAACCGGCTGTTCGCGGGCTACGGTTCGTGGAAGGGTGCCATCGAAGGCCGTCGCGCCGGTTCGCTGATCTCCACCGAAAGCGGCGAGGCGGTGCATTACTCGCTGTGGTACATCCAGGAACGCGGCACGATGTTCGTGAGCCCGGGTGAGAAGGTTTACCAGGGTATGATTCTGGGCGAGCACAGCCGGGAATCCGACCTGGAAGTGAACCCGATCAAGGAAAAGAAGCTGACCAACATCCGGGCCGCGGGCAAGGATGACGCGATGCTGCTGATCCCGCCGCGGAAAATGAGCCTGGAGCAGGCGAT
>JAJZEV010000219.1 GCA_021805665.1 Pseudomonadota bacterium | reverse complement strand
TCGGTGCCGCCGCTGGCCAGGTAGCGGTTGGTGTGTTCCAGCATCCATCCCGGCAGATTCGGCGCCAGTTTTGCCTCGGTCATCGCATGTCTCCCTGTTTGTCTTTCCAAGCTCTACGCTGGGTCGCGGCTTCACTCAAGCGCTGGCCACCCGCGCGCTGTTCCGTGTAAGTCTTCCCCTGCATCCCTGGTATTCCAAAGCCCGCAACCGGCCGGACTGCGGCGGCGGCTTCCACCACCGGAAAATCGTTAAATAACTATAACAACGAAACGACGGGTGCCGCCGGCTTGGATCTGCGGCGCGCGACGGCATCGTGCTTGCAAACAAGCTGACCCCCCGGGTATTCGCATATGGCATGTTCCAAACCGTAGCGGAAATTTGGTGAGGAAGGCCCGTTACAGCCGGCACGCTTGAGTTTCCCTTGCATCGACCCCGGGGGCCATCCAACCTGGAGCGATTCAGAACCGGACGGCGTAACAGCGCGATAGTCTCCGGATCGTTATCCTTGCGATGGCGGGTCCCATCCTTGTTCATCGTTACGCCCAGTATCCGGTGCAGCCCGTTCTCGACGCCCCAGTGCGCTCGGGCCACCCCGGAGAACCGTTCAGCCGAAAGTCGCGTGCCGAGTATGTATTTCCGCCGTGACCTTTTCGCGTGTTTCGTGCGTGCGGACCATCTTTCCGCCGGCGACAGGCCAGGCATGCTGTTCGCGCAGCAGGGCGATGTCGGTGCAGACCTCGCTGGTCCTGGTCTCGATGCCGCCGTGAGTGTTGTCCACCGCGGCGTGTGACGGCGCGTTCGGCCGCTGCGCATCCTCCAGGAACAGATCTGCGTCCTGGTACAACTTGCTCCGGCTACCCTAAAGCGCGATGACGGAGTCGCCGAGCGGTTTCGGGGGGGGCGATTTCAGACAAGAATTGGCAGCCGCGCTTCGGTGGGGTAGATGGTGGCGTGGTTAGCCGTTGTGCTTGGGCGCCCTTAGCTCAGTTGGATAGAGCAACAGCCTTCTAAGCTGTGGGCCGGTGGTTCGAATCCACCAGGGCGCGCCAATTTCAATACGTTAGCGGGTGGCTGACGGGCCTTATACCGCCTGACGGGACAGGCGGCGCCATGTGCCGATCGCGGCTGGATCGACCCGCCCGACGCGTTATTGGATAACCGCCGAAGATTGCGCCTTGCATCGGAACGCCGCCGCCCATAGGGTCCGGCCGTTCGTCGGGGTGTGGCGCAGCCTGGTAGCGCGCCTGTTTTGGGTACAGGAGGTCGTGGGTTCGAGTCCCGCCGCCCCGACCACTGAATCGGAGAGACTTGCATGCGTGCCCGCATTTTCCAGCCTCCCAAGACCGCGATGCAGTCCGGTTGGGCAAAGACTCACGTCTGGGTGTTGGAATTCATGAATACCCATGCCCGCACGGCCGATCCGCTGATGGGCTGGACCGGCGGCGGCGACACCCAGACACAGGTGAAGCTGTCGTTCGAGACCCGGGAAGAAGCCATCGCCTACGCCCAGCGCAACGGCATCGACTACGATCTGGAAATCTCGCAGGCCCGCCGCGTGAAGCCCAAGGCGTACGCCGACAACTTCAAATACAACCGCGTCGAAAACTGGACGCATTGATCGGCCTGCCTGATGGCCGTCTATACCGACGTTACCGACGACGCCCTGGCCGCCTTCCTGACCGACTACGACATCGGCTCGATGGTGGCCTTTCGCGGCATAGCGGAGGGCGTCGAAAACTCCAATTTCTCGCTGCGCACGACTGCCGGCGACTTCATCCTGACGCTGTACGAAAAGCGCGTCGATCCAGCCGATCTGCCGTGGTTCCTCGGCTTGATGGAGCATCTGGCGCAACGCGGCGTGGTCTGCCCGCAACCGGTGCGCGGGCGGGACGGATCGGCGCTGCGCCATCTCGCCGGCAAGCATGCCGCGATCACCACCTTTTTGCCCGGCGTCTGGCCACGCCGGGTCCGCCAGTCGCATTGTGGCCCTGTCGGTGTCGCGCTCGCCCGATTGCATCTGGCCGGTGCCGACTACCCTGCCGGGCGTGCCAACGCGCTGGGGCCGGCCAGTTGGGCGCCTCTGTTGGACAAATGCCGGGCCGGGGCCGACTCGGTGCAGTCTGGCCTCGTCAGCCAGTTGGACGCCGCATTGGCCGCGATCCTGGCGCGCTGGCCCACCGGACTGCCAACCGGGCATATCCATGCCGATTTGTTTCCGGACAACGTGTTCTTCCTGGACGACACATTATCCGGACTGATCGACTTCTATTTCGCCTCGACCGACCTGCTCGCCTATGACATAGCGATTTGCCTGAACGCCTGGTGCTTCGAGGCCGATTTCTCGTTCAACGTGACAAAAAGCCGGGCGGTGCTGGCAGGGTATCAAACGGTGCGGCCGCTGTCGGCGGGCGAACAGGCCGCGCTGCCGGTGCTGTGCCAGGGCGCGGCGATCCGCTTCCTGCTGACCCGGCTGTTCGACTGGCTGAACACGCCCCCCGGGGCGCTCGTCACCCGCAAGGACCCGCTGGAGTATCTGCGCCGCCTGCGGTTCCATTTGTCAGCGGCGGACGGACGTGCCTATGGCTTATAACGATATCATCGTCTCGCTGCCGCCCGACCCGGACAAAGTGGTGAATGTCTGGACCGACGGCGGCTGCAAGCCGAACCCCGGCCCCGGCGGCTGGGCGGCGATCCTGACCTTCCGCGACGTGGTAAAGGAATTGACCGGTGCCGAGGCGGAAACCACCAACAACCGTATGGAAATGACCGCCGCGGCCGAGGCGCTGGAGTCGCTGAAGCGCCCTTGCCATGTCGTGATCCATACCGACAGCCAGTATCTGAAGAATGGCGTCACCCGTTGGGTCACCGGCTGGGTGCGCAAGAACTGGCGCAGCGCGACCGGCGATCCGGTGGCGAATATCGACCTGTGGAAGCGCATCCTGGCCGCCCAGGCCATCCACCGGGTGGATTGGGAATGGGTTCGCGGCCATGACGGCAACGACATGAACGAACGCGCCGACCGCCTGGCGACCGAGGCTCGCCAAGCCGCCTTTGGCGGGGGCCGCACCGGGTAGTCCGTGTTCCATCCCCGGCTGCTTTGGCAAGCGCCCCGGCACGGCTATCGTCCCATGGCTCCCCCGTCGCCAACCGGTAGCGCGGAAGCCGAACCGCGAAACATTGCGGGGCATCCAGACCGGCCCCCGGCCTTCGGCCCGGTGCCGGTTAAAAATTCAGCCGCGTGGTGAACAACCAAGCATGGTTAAAGGCTGGCGTCTGCGGCTTCGGGATATAAGTCGGGGTGATCGCGGCCTGATAACCAACCCCAAACGTGAATTTCATCCCATTCGGCAGGATGAACCGCCCGACCACAACGCCCGGAACCAGATAGACCTGATTGAGCCCGCCGCGCTGACCGTTCGCATAATACGTCCAGTTCACCTCCAGTTCCGGCCAAAACAGCTCGCCCGCCTGGTACTGCAACGCCATGTTGGTCTGAACCTGATAGCCGATCACATACGCACGCGACGCGGGAATGACCGCCCCCAACGTGCCCTGGATATCGAATGCCCCCCAGCCCTTGCCGAAGGCCAGCGTCGGCAGGTACTGCCATGCGTCATTCGTCAGCCGCTCGATCCCCGACGGGGCCTGAATTTGCAGCAGCGCCGTGATCACGTAATTGCCATCGGACGCGGGACTGCTGAAAAGCCGCTCTTCGACCCGCAAAAACGGCCAGTCACCGAAGCCGCCCAGCGGCGGGATCGCGCCCGTGCGCCCGCCGCCCGCACCAGGCACGCCTGACCGAATGGAATAAGGCGCGGCACCGATCTGAATTTCGGTTGTTTCGTTAACGATCAGGTCCAGCCCCCGGCCGCCGTCCAGCGCCGTGCTGTCGGCCCCGTTGCCCGCGTGTTGGCGGCTGACGTCGAAGCGCAGGCGTTGCTCCAGCAGGCCCGTGGTGGTGACCAGCGGGCTGCTCCAGGCGGGCTGGGACGCACGAGCCTGCGCAACCGAGTCTTGCCACGCGGCAAACATGTCGGTGGCACCCCAGTCAGGGGGCGGAGGGTCCGCGGCCGATAGCGCCGCGTCGCGCAGCCCGGCCTGCGGCGGTGTCGCCTCCAGCCCATCCGCCGCCGGGGCAGGCCGCGGTACCGCGGCAAACAACATCGCCGCCCCCAACAGGGCCGCGATCCGCGTTGGCGATATGCAATCGCAGATACCGCGATCTGCGTCCGGCGGCACCGCCCGCGTCATGAGCAACTCATTCCACACAGGCATGAAACCCCGCCGTACCCTAAACCGCCTCCCCCGCGCACCAGCCGCTCGCCCACGCCCACTGGAAGTTGTAGCCCCCCAGCCAGCCGGTCACATCCACCGCCTCGCCGATAAAAAACAGCCCCGGCACGCCGTTCGCCTCCATCGTCCGCGACGACAGATCGCGCGTATCGACTCCGCCCATCGTCACCTCCGCCTTCGCGAACCCCTCTGTCCCGTCCGGCGTCACCGTCCAGCCACCCAACCGCTCCGCCAGCGGCGCCAGCACCCGGTTCGGCACATCCGCCATCCGTGTCTCCATCCCCCCGGCCAGGACCCCCGCCAACCGAGCGGGCAGGACTTCCGCCAACACGCCCGCCAGGCCGGCTTTTGGGCGCGCCTGCTTGCGCTCCAGCAGAAATGCCCCCGCATCCCGCCCCGGCAGCAGGTTCAGCGACACCGGCCCCTCCCGCCAGTACGACGATATCTGTAACACCGCCGGCCCCGACAAACCCCGGTGCGTGAACAGCATCGCCTCCCGGAACGACCGTTTGCCAACCGATACCACGCTGTCCAGCGACACCCCGCTCAGCCCGGCCATCGTCTCCAGCAGATCTCCGCCGAACGTCAGCGGCACCAGCCCCGGACGCACCGCCGTCAGCCGCAGCCCGAACTGCCGCGCGAGTTCGTACGCAAAGCCGGTGGACCCCATTTTCGGGATCGACATCCCCCCCGTCGCCACCACCAGCCGGTCGGCGGAGAACGCCCCCTGGTCGGTTTCCACCCGAAACGCCCCCGGTCGGCTGACGTTCAGCACCCGATGCCTGACCCGCACATCCACGCCAGCCGCCGCGCACTCCGCCAGCAGCATCGCCACGATCTCCCGCGCCGATCCGTCGCAGAACAACTGCCCGAGGGTCTTTTCGTGGAAAGCGATGCCGTGCTTTTGCACCAGCGCCACGAAATCCGCCGGCTTATAGCGGCTCAATGCCGACCGGCAGAAATGCGGATTATCCGACAGAAAGCGATCCGGCACGGTGCCAAGATTGGTGAAATTGCACCGCCCGCCGCCGCTGATCAGGATTTTCGCCCCCGCCCCGGGCGCATGATCCAGCACCAGCACCCGCCGGCCGCGCTGCCCGGCCTTGATCGCGCACATCAGACCGGCCGCGCCGGCACCAAGAACAATCGCGTCATAGAAGTATGGGGTTTCAGGCATGCGCGGGCTATAGCAGCCCCCAACCCGGGAGGCACCCTGAATGATCCCGCCGATACTTGCCCGGCGTAACGCGGCGGCGTTCTGGCTCGCGGTCCTGCTGACCGGCATCGGCACCGGCCTGGCCGCCGCCGCCCTGACCAAACTGCTGGAGGCGACGCAGCACGCCATCTGGGGCGGCAACGGCCTGGACCTGCTGGAATCGGCGTCGGCCGCCCCGCCGTGGAAGCATCTGGCCGCACTGGCCGGCGCGGGCGTCCTGACCGGCGCCGGCCAGATCCTGCTGACCCGCCTGTCCAGCGCCAACGGGATCGAAATCACCGCCGCGATCTGGTTCGACGCCGGCCGCCTGCCCAAACTGCGCACGCTGGGCAGCGCCCTGCTGTCAATCCTGATCGTCGGCATGGGCGCCTCGTTGGGCCGCGAGGGTGCGCCGAAACAAGCCGGCGCCGTCCTGGCCGATACGATGTCGGATCGCATGCGCCTGTCCGACGACCAGCGCCGCCTGCTGGTCGCCTGCGGGGCCGGCGCCGGCATGGCCGCGGCCTATGGCGTCCCCCTCGGCGGCGCGCTGTTTTCGCTGGAGGTGCTGCGCGGCGCGCTGGCCCTGCGCTTCGTTCTGCCGGCGCTGGTGACCACGCTGACCGCGACCGGGGTGTCCTGGGCATTCCTGCCGGACACGCCAACCTATCGGATTCCAGCGTTCCACGGCGGCATTTCCAGCGCCGCCTGGGCCGTGCCCGCCGGTTTGGCCATCGGCCTGGTGTCCGTCCTGTACGTCAGATCGGTCGCCTGGGCCGACCGGCACAAACCCGCCGGCTGGCGCAGGCTGCTGGCACCCCTGGTCGCCCTGACGATCGTCGGGGCCGCGTCCATCCAGTTGCCTCAGTTGCTGGGCAACGGACGCGACATCGCGGAGCTGGCCTTCACCGGGCAGGTTTCAGTGCCCCTGCTGCTGGCGCTGGCGTTCCTGCGCCCGGCCGCGACGGTGATGTGCCTGGGCAGCGGCGCACCGGGCGGGCTGTTTACCCCCAGCCTGGCGCTGGGGGCCTTACTGGGCGGTGCGCTGGGGCTGCCCTGGGCATGGGCATTCCCCGGCATCCCACCCGGACTGTTCGCCCTGCTCGGTGCCGGCGCGATGCTGGCCGCATCCACCCAAGGCCCGATCTCGGCGGTGGTCCTGATGATGGAGCTGACAGGCTACGCCCGCGCCGCGATCCTGCCATTGCTGATTATCGTGGTGAC
>JAJZEV010000104.1:5233-25028 GCA_021805665.1 Pseudomonadota bacterium | reverse complement strand
AACACCACGGTCCGCGTCCCGTTCACCAGCACCCGCCCGTCCAGGTGCCAGCGCAGTGCGCGCGACAGCACCCGGCGCTCGATATCGCGGCCCTGGCGCACCAGGTCGTCCGGCGAGTCGGCATGGCTGATGCGTTCAACGTCCTGTTCGATGATCGGACCTTCATCCAGGTCGGCGGTCACGAAATGGGCGGTGGCGCCGATGATTTTGACGCCGCGCTGGTGCGCCTGATGATAGGGTTTCGCGCCCTTGAATCCGGGCAGGAAGGAGTGGTGGATGTTAATGCATCGTCCCGACAGCTTGCCCGCCAGATCGTCCGACAGCACCTGCATGTAGCGCGCCAGGATCACCAGATCGGTCTTCGTCTCCCGCACCAGGGCCCATAATCTGGCTTCCTGCTCCGCCTTCGCCGTCTTGGTGACGGGCAGATGGTGGAACGCGATATCGTCCATGTCGATGTGCTGCAGGCTCTCGCGCGGATGGTTCGACACCACGGCGGAGATGTCCATCGGCAACTCTGCATTGCGCCAGCGGTACAGGATATCGGTCAGGCAATGATCGAATTTGGATACCAGCAGCATGACCCGCTGACGTTCCGCGCGGTCGCGCAAGCCCCATGTCATGCCGAATCTGGCTGCCACGGCGTCCAGAGCGGCGCGCAGAGCGGTCACTTCCAGGCGGTTTTCCGGGTGATCCAGCACGATCCGCGCGAAGAACCGCCCGCTTTCGGTGTCATCGAACTGCTGCGACTCCCGGATGTTGCCGCCATGCTCGAAGATCGCGGTGGCGACGGCGGCGACGATGCCGGGGCGATTGTCGCAGGACAATGTCAGGATGAACTGGGTCACGACGGAGTGCTTTCCGTCCTAAACCCGCATCGGCATCAGCACATACAACGCGCTGGCGTCGCCCGCATCCTGCACCACCGTCGGCGCGGAGCCATCGGAGAAGCGGAACTCGACCTGCTCCGGTATCTGGTCGGTGATGTCGTTCAGATACCGAGCCTGGAAGCCGATCTCTAGCGGGCCGGCGTCGTATTTGACGCGATCGCCGTCCAGTTCCTCGCTGGCGGTGCCTTGTTCGGGGCTGGAGGCCGACAGCACCAGCAGATCGCGCGCCAGCGACAGCTTAACCGGACGGGACCGTTCGGAGGAAATCGCGGCGACACGGGCGACGGCGTCGGCGAAATCCTTCTTGCCGACGCGCAGCACCTTGTCGTTGCCGCGCGGGATCACACGTTCGTATTCCGGGAAGGTGCCATCGATCAGCTTGCTGGTCAGCAGCATCTGGTCGGCCCGAAACTGGATGCGGGTGTCGGACAGAGCGACCTCCACATTGCCGGTGACTTCGTCGAGGAGCTTACGCAGCTCGTTCACGGTCTTGCGGGGGATAATCACGCCGGGCATCGCCGCGGCGCCTTCCGGCAGCGGTTCCTCGACGCGGGCCAGGCGATGCCCATCGGTCGCGACCGCGCGCAGTACCGGGGTGCCGTCGCTGTCGGCGTGATGCAGGTAGATGCCGTTCAGGTAGTAGCGGGTTTCTTCCGTGCTGATGGCGAACTTCGTCCGGTCGATCAGCGCCCGCAGGGTCTGCGCGCCCAGGCCGAACTTATGCGGCAGGCTGCCGGCGGTCATCGAGGGGAAATCCTCGACCGGCAGCACGGTCAGCTTGGTGTCGTAACGGCCTGCCCGCAGCGCAAGCTGTGCGTCGCCGCCGGGATGATCCAGTTCGACCTCGGCGCCGTCGGGTAGTTTGCGAACGATTTCATACAGCGTCGCGGCTGGCGCGGTGCAGGCGCCATTGCGGGTGGATGCCGCCGGCACATCCTCGACAATGGCGATTTCCATGTCGGTGGCTGTCAGCGTCAGCTTGCCGTCCCGCACGGCGATCATGACATTCGCCAGGATGGGGATGGTGTTGCGCCGTTCCACCACGCTCTGGACGTGGGCCAGCGCCTTTATCAACGTGGCGCGGTCGGCCTTTAGCTTCATGATCAGTTTCCTATAAGGGTCCGGCCGCCGGTTTTGACCCACGGTGGGAAAGCAAGCGAATCGTGACTCGCAGTGTAGCAAGACGGACATACCGCCGCCAAGGACCGTCCTGCGGTTCGCCGGTATTCGGGGGCTGTTTCGTCCTTATATCCGTTTATCGCGCTGCCAGCAGGGGACCGAGCACGTCCTCGACCCCGGCGATGAGGATTTGGACGCCGATGCAGAGCAGCAGGAAGGCCGAGATTCGCGTGATCGTGCGGGTTCCGGTCGGCCCCATCATCCCGGTCAGCGCGTCGGCATAGCGATAGGTGACCCAGATCGTCGCCGTCATCGCCGCGGCGGCCGCCGTCATGCCCAGGAAGAACCAGCCCAGTCCGCCGAAAAGCCGGGGATGGCCGGCCCCCAGGGCGACCGCGACCGCTATGGTGCCCGGCCCGGTGGTGAACGGGATCGTCAATGGAAACAGTGCGATGTCCTCGTCAGCTTCGGCCGGGCCGGCCTCGTTGTCCTTCGGGCCTTCCCGGTTCTCGGGGGCGTTGAGCAGGGTCCAGCCGCTCATCGAGACGACCAGGCCGCCGGCAACCCGTAACGCGGCGAGGGTGATGCCGAAGAACGCCAGCACGTAGGAGCCCGCCCACAGCGCGCCCATCATGACGCCCAGCGAGTTGAGCGCGACCAATCCGGCCAACCTCGCCCTTGCCGCCGGTGTCCGCGTCGCCGTCACCGCTCGGAAGATAAACGCCCCGCTGATCGGGTTGACGATGGAAAACAGTGCCGGAAAACCCAGCAGGAACGCGTTGATGGCTTCTGACACGGGTTGGGGGTCTCCGGCTTCGGGCGATGGCCTATGATCGCACGGGAGTTCAGCGGGAGGGCAGGGGGCGTTGCCGGTTATTCTACGCGGCTTCCACGAGACCGCGTGCGTTGACGAATCGGCGGAGGCCGTCCTTCAGCCGTGGGGCGTGGAAATTCACGAGAAAACCGAGCGGCAGTCCGCCCATGCGGAGGTAAGTTTGGAGTTGGTGTTCGTGCGCGATGGTGAGCGCGGAAACGCCTTTGACTTCGACGATGACGGTGTCCGCCACCAGGATATCGGCGCGGAAGCCCATGGGCATTTTCAGGCCCCCGTAAACAACCGGGATACCGACCTGCCGCTGGACCGGAATGCCGGCTTGTTCGAGTTCGCAGCACAGGCAGGTCGCTTACACCGATTCCAGCAGCCCCGGCCCGGTGCCTCGGTGAACCTTGATCGCAAGCCCGATGATATGTTTCGAGAGTGAGAGGTGTTCGAGCAAGGGCCGTCTCCGGGGCTGCATGCGGCGCGGACGTGACCGTGACGAAAATTGGTTAATAATCGGTGAACGGGTGGGATCTGGGTTGGGCGGGCCTCGTTACACGCAGGTGCCGGGGGCCGCTTGGGGGAATTCGTCCCCGGCACCATCGCGGCCCTTCGCGCTCTTTCAAGCAAAGTGGAGGCAGACGATCCGGGCTCGCTGGCCGGACTGTCCCCGGGGAAACCCTACAGCGGCGGGCGCGCCCCGGCCCAGGGCTGGACAGCCTCGAACGCGGCGGACGCCTGCAAAACCCCCAGGTCATCGAACCGCCGTCCCACGATCTGCAATCCCACCGGCAGACCTTCCGCCGTAAATCCGCAGGGCACGCTCGCCGCCGGATTCCACGCCATGTTGAACGGGTAGGAGAACTCCGCCCAGCTAACCCAGTCCCAGTCGTGGTGCGGCCAATGATCCGGCATCAGCTTTTCCGCCGGGAAGGCGGCGACCGACACCGCCGGCGTTAGCAGAAAGTCCCAGTTCTCGAACCACCGGTGGATGTTGGCGATGTACGCCATCTTGGTTTCCCGGGCGGCTTGATATTCAGAGACCGAGACGTTGGTGGAGGCTTCGATGCACGCCACCAAGCCGGGATCCATCTTCGACGCCCAGGTTTCCAGGCGTGGCTTCAGCCGGGTCAGGTGCGCCGACCAGAAGAACCGGATCAGCTCCGGCCCGGGTGCGGCCCAGGGTGTGGGGACTTCCTCGACGATCGCGCCCAGTTCGGCGAACCGCAGCGCCGCCGCCTTGACCAGCGCGGCGACGTCCGGATCTACCCGGGCCAGCCCAAGGTCCGGGCTGTAGGCGATGCGCTTGCCCTTCACCCCTTCGTGCAGCCGCGACAGATAGGCGGCGGGTCCGGCTTCCAGGGTGGTGTAGTCCAGCGGATGCGGTCCGCTCATGACCTCCATCATCAGCGCGCTGTCGGCGACGGTGCGGGTCAGCGGCCCGTTGTGGGAGGTCATGTCCCCGGTGCTGACCGGGTAATTCGGCACCCGCCCGAAGCTGGGTTTCAACCCGAACACGCCGCAGAAATGCGCCGGCATGCGGATCGATCCGGCACCGTCGCTGCCCTGGTGCAGCGGCCCGAAACCCGCCGCCGATGCCGCGCCCGCGCCGGCCGAGGATGCCCCCGCGTTCATCCCAAACTTCCAGGGATTGTGGGTGATCCCGGTCAGCGGCGAGTGCGAAACCCCGGTCCAGCCGAACTCCGACGTCGTGGTCTTGCCGATGACGATCCCGCCTTCGTCGCGCAGACGGGACACCATCGGCGCGTCCTCTGCCGTCTGGGCATCTTTGTACATAAGGCTGCCCTGCTGGGTGGGCATGTCCTTGGTTATCGCCAGGTCCTTGATGGTGACCGGAAGGCCATGCAGCCGCCCGATCCGCTCGCCGGACATCAGTTTCGCCTCGGCCGCCCTTGCCCCGTCCATCGCCCGATCCGGGGCCAGATAGGCGAAGGCGTTGACCTTCGGGTCCACCGCTTCGATGCGCGCCAGCAGCGAGCGCATGTATTCCACGGGGGATATCTGTTTGGTCCGGATCAGTTCGGCGAGTTGCGTGGCAGGCAGGTAGCCCAAATCTTCAGCGTTCATCGGCGAAGTCCCATCCTTGGAAAAGTCTTTATGTCAGTAAGTCGCCCGGCCGCCCGAGATATCGAACACCGCGCCGGTGGAGAAGCTGCATTCCTCGCTTGCCAGCCACAATACCAGCGAGGCGACCTCATCGATTCCGCCGAACCGGCCGGCCGGAATTTTCGACAGCATCCACTCGATCTGCTGTTCGGTCATCTGCGAGAACAACGGGGTCTTCACTGCCGCGGGGGTGATGCAGTTGACCCGGATTTCGCTGGCGGCCAGTTCCTTGCCCAGCGATTTGGTCAGCCCGATGACGCCGGCCTTGGAAGCGGAATAGGCCGAGGCGTTGGGGTTCCCTTCTTTCCCGGCGATCGAGGCGATGTTGACGATCCTTCCATAGCCGGCGGCGCGCATGAACGGCACCACGGCGTGGCAGCAGTAGAACACGCCCTTCAGATTGATATCGATGACCTTGTCCCAGGCCGCGACCGGGTATTCCCAGGTCGGATGGTTCGGCCCGGTGACGCCGGCCGAGGTGACCAGAATGTCGATCTTTCCCAATGCGGCCACGGTCTGCTCTGCCGCGCGTTGCACCGCACCGGGGTCGGTAACGTCCAGGGTGACGGTGTGTGCGGCGCCCGTTTTCGCCAGCCCGGTTTCGTCCATATCCCACAGACTGAGCGTGGCACCCTCGCCGGCCAGCCGGCGGGCGATGCCTTCGCCGATGCCGGAAACCCCACCGGTGATGACAGCGGTGCGGCCCGCGAAGCGTTGCGACATGTGTGGAGACTCCTTCAATGGCGCGCGTAGTGAAGTCTGGCTTCGCGGGCGCGACAAGCCAATACCTATCGGCAGTGCCCGATCTACTCTAGGAATCCATCATCGAACGAAAAAAGAGGGGGATACCTGCCATGAGCGACCTGATGACGCCGACCTATGCCAACAACATGCGCATCATCGGTCATACCGATCAGGGCGGCGGCCGGGCCGACGGTGTGCAACTGATGATCCACAAGGGCTATGCCTATGTCGGGCACATCTTTTCGAAGGGCTTTTCCGTCATCGACGTGCGCGATCCGCGCAATCCAAAGCCGGCCGGCTACATCGCCTCGCCGCCCAACACCTGGTCGCTGCATCTGCAGCAGTTCGACGATCTGCTGCTGGTGGTGCATGCCAAGGATATGTTTGCCCAACCCGAACTGGCGGACGAGAAGAACTATTATAAGGGTAAGATTTCAGGGACCGGGGACAGTTCCGGCGGGCAGAACTGGTCCGCCGGTCTGGCCGTTTATGACGTCAGCACGCCGGGCTCGCCCCGCCAGATCGGTTTCATGCCGGTTCAAGGCGGCGGCCTGCATCGGGTGTGGTACACCGGCGGGCGCTGGGCGTATGCGTCTGCGCTGCTCGATGGGTTTTCCGACTATATCCTGATCACCATCGACATGGCGGACCCGGCCAAGCCGGTCATCGCCGGGAAATTCTGGCTGCCTGGCATGAACGTCGCGGCGGGCGAGGTCGCGCACTGGCCCAGCGAGGTCGGACGCTACGGGCTGCATCATCCGATCGTTCACGGCGACATTGCCTATTGCAGTTGGCGCGATGCCTGTCTGGCGGTGGTGGACGTCAGCGACCGGTCGGCGCCGAAGCTGATTACCCACAAGGTTTGGGCCCCGCCATTCGGCGGCGGCACTCATAATGCCTTGCCGCTGCCCAACCGCGAGCTATTGATCGTCGTGGACGAGACGGTGCTGGATAACCGCGAGGACGGCGAGAAGCCGATCTGGGTGTTCGACAACCGGGTGAAGTCGAACCCGATCAGCATCGCCACGTTCCCCGAACCAAGCGACACCGATTATCTGAAAGTGGGCGGGCATTTCGGGCCGCACAACGTCTATGAGAACCGCCCGGACGGGTTCGTCAGCGAAGACCTGATTTTTGCCACCTACCAGAATGCCGGGGTCCGCGTTTACGACATACGCGACAAATTCCGCCCGGTGGAGGTGGGCGCCTGTGTGCCGCCGCCGCCGACGAAGCTGGTCGATCCGCGGCCGAATCGCCCGAAGGTGCTGCACTCCGCCGATGTCGCGGTGGACAGGAACGGCCTTGTTTACAGCACGGACTTTTCGGTCGGGTTGTACATCATGGAATACACTGGATAAGCACCAGTACCGGGCCGGCAAGTGCTTCATGCGATGCCGGCCCGGTGCTCGATTTGGGTAAACCGGAGCAGGCGTGGCGGGTAGTTCCCTACTCCGCCAACGCTTTATCCAGCGAGGTATCGTCTGGTCCGAAGGCGATCGCCGACGTTCGCCATCCCAACGTGGACTTCAAAATCCCTGACGGGCGATGTCCATCGCGAAATACGTCAGAATCAGATCGGCGCCGGCCCGCTTGATCGCGCCCAGGCTTTCCCGCATCACCCGATGCTCGTCGATCGCGCCGGCTTGCGCGGCGAACTTGATCATCGCGTATTCGCCGCTGACCTGATACGCGGCCAGCGGCAGCAGGCTGCGCTGGCGGATTTTCGTCAGCACATCCAGATACGGCATCGCCGGCTTCACCATCAGGATATCGGCGCCCTCCGCCTCATCCACGTCGGACTCCAGCAACGCCTCCCGCCCGTTCATCGGGTTCATCTGATACGCTTTGCGGTCCCCATCCAGGTCGCAACCCGCCGCCGCCCGGAATGGTCCATAGAACGCCGAGGCGAACTTCGACGAATATGCCATGATCGGAATGTTGCTGAATCCGGTGCCATCCAGCGCCGAGCGGATCGCCGTTACCTGGCCGTCCATCATGGACGAGGGGGCGATCATGTCTGCCCCTGCCTCAGCCGCGACGACGGCCTGCTTGCCCAGGTTCTCGATCGTATGGTCGTTGTGGACGTCGTTGCCGTGGATCACCCCGCAATGCCCGTGCGAGGTGTATTCGCAAAAGCAGGTGTCGGAGATCACCATCATCTGCGGCGCCGCGTCCTTGGCACGCTTGATCATGCGCGCCATCAAGCCGTCGCGGCTCCAGGAGTCGCTGCCGATCTCGTCCTTATGGTGGCTGACCCCGAAGGTCATGACCGCCTTGATGCCGGCGGCGGCGATTTCCTTGATCGCTGCGTCCAGCTTACGCTCCGGAATGCGGAAAATGCCGGGCATGGATTCGACCGGCGCGAAGTCGTCGAGTTCTTCCTCGATGAAAATCGGATAGATCAGGTCGTTCACCGAGACGGTATTTTCCTGAAACAGATCCCGCATTGCCTGGCTGGAGCGCAGGCGGCGCATACGCGTCAAGGGGAAGCGATTGACCATCCCGAATATCCCTAGGCAAGCGGCGAAGGCTTCGGCCGCGTTCCATCCGAGAACCGACTGTAGCGGAAAGCCGCCGGGTCCACCACTGGCGTCTCGCCCATGACGATTTCCGCCATCAGGCGCCCGGCGCCCGGCGCGATGCCGAAACCGTGGCCGCTGAACCCGGTGGCGATATAGAATCCGGGCACGCTATCGACGCCGGAGATCACCGGGATGGCGTCCGGGGTCACGTCGATCGCGCCGCCCCATGTGTCTGCCACCCGCATCGCGTGGAACACTGGAAATGCCGCCGTGACCCGGGCGCGGGCCTGTTTCAGGATCGCCGGATGCGCGGGCGGATCCAGAACGCGCACCCGCTCGAACGGTGAGGGGCGGTCCAGATCCCAGCGTGCCGGTTGTAACAGCGCCTGCAAGAAGCGGCGCCCCAGCCGCGGGCGGACGCTGCCGGCGTGCATGCGGATGGCGGGCAGGTAGTCGCGGAGGAAGCGGACATGGTCGGGGGTCAGATCGGTAATGTTCCGGCTCCAGCTCGCGACGGTGTAGCCGCCGTCCAGGCGCTTGCGCAGCCCAAAGCCGAAACCGCTGACGGACGCTTCCGGCCCCCCCAACAGCGGTTCGGTACGCATGACCGACGACCGAACCGTTAGCTGCGGCAGGTTCAGACCCATTGGGCGGCAGAACAGACGCGACCAGGCGCCGCCGGCCAGCACCACGCTGTCACAGGCGATCCGGCCCTTTTCCGTGATCACGCCGGAAATCCGACCGCCCAGGGTTTCCACCCCGCGCACCGCGCAGCTTGTCAGGATCGTCGCACCCAGCCGCCTGGCCGCCTCGGCGATCGCGGGGGCGGCCATGGCCGGTTCCGCGCGTCCGTCGCTGGGGGTATAGAGCCCGGCTATCCACGGCCCGGCCAAACCGGGCAATACCCGGGCGGCCTGGTCGCGGGTGAGCATGCGGCTGTCCAGCCCAAGCGGTATGCCAACCTGTTCGTGCCAGGCCTCGCGTTTCGCCAGTTCTTTTCGCGTGCGGCACAGATACATAATTCCGCTGCGACGGAAGCCGGTTTCAGCCTGCACCAGGGCGTTCATTCCGGTCCACAGGCGCAGTGCTTCCATCGCCAGCGGGGCTTCGCGCGGGTCGCGCCCCATCTTGCGGCACCATCCCCAGTTGCGGCTGGACTGTTCGGCGGCGATCTCGCCCTTTTCGCACAACACCGTCGGCACGCCGTTGCGGGCCAGGAAGAACGCGATGCAAACGCCGATGATTCCGCCGCCGATCACCAAAACGCCGGTCGATGGGGGGATGGCGGTATCGCCAGGAACGCGTTCGACGGGCGGGGCCATCTGGTCTCCGGGTCGGGGGGAGGGCTACCATACCGGGGCGCCGGTTATGACGCCAGAACCCGCTATCCGCCGGTTCGCGCCGACTTGTCCAGATGGTAATGCCTGTTCACGGTCGGGAAGCAGCCATACGCGAACTGGACCGTGTGCGGTGCCGGAAGGGTTTTTAGCCGCAGCACCACGGTTGCGACCGTCATCAGGCCGCGGTTTTTGCGCCCCTGCACCGGCATCGCTTCCTCGATCGTTTTGTTCAGCGCGTCATCGAAGCCGCTCAGCGCGGCCCCCGGCGACAGGATCAGCGCGCCAGGGTTGCGCAGATTGATGCGACCTTGCGCCCGGCTTACGACATCGTTGACGGCGGCACGCAGCGATGCCCGGTCCCACCGGCGCCCGAACGGATAGTCGAACCGCTCGAATGCCTGGCAATGCACCGCCGCCCACCCGGCCCTGGTCTTCATCTGGAACACCCCGATCCGCCCGCTCTCGCCTCGCGGTTCGGGAAATACGACCTGATTGCCCATCATCGTCAGGCAATGGGCGGCGGCAAAAGGGGCCAGCCCGTGCAACGAAAATCCCCGCTCGCCGGCGGTCGCCGCCATCGCGGGAAACAGTCCGTGGCCTGACCAGGTGGCTGCGAAATGCAGGAAACCAACGACATGAAGCGCCGCGTTCGAGGTCGGGCCATGTTCCATGTCCAACCGGGATCCGGCGCCGAACCGTTGCCGCAGGTGCCCGACAGCCCAGCCCAGCGCATGGTCCCGAAGACCGGCGAACGGGTCCGCTGTCGATGCCTGGATGGATGGAAGCGGTTCGCCCATGTAGGTCTGAAAGACCGCTTCCACTTCGTCCAGCAAGGATGGCGTGATCCGGTAGATGCCATCGGGCGGAACCGGCCCATTGTTGATTTGGGCGGCAGCCGGCGATCGAGTCGCGCTCACGCCGCGATCAGCCTAGATCCAGGAGAAAAGCTTGCTGAACCAGCCTTCCTTCTTCTGCTGGATAATCGGCGTGGTGCCAACGTCGGGCGCTTCGCCCAGAGCCGCGTTCTCCCGCAGGCGCTGGGATTCCTTCTGGGCGTCCACCTGGACGTTCTGCATGGACGGCCTGCGCCAATGCAGCAGCTTGTCGATAAAGCCATCGTCGGAATCGGCTCGGTTGGCATCGATATCCACCTGGCGGCGGATATCAGAAGGCGCGTCGGGTCCGGCCGCCCGAACCAGGGCTTCCTGACCGGGGCTGGCCTCATTTTCCGGCGCATTCAGCGCGCTCTCCGGCGTCAGGGCTTCCTTGGCCTGTTGCCGCTCGCTCTGTTCTTGCGGACGCGGCGCCCCGGGCATCGGTGGGCGCAGGTTATAGTCCGGCGGCATCGACAGCGGCGCACGCGTCGTCACGGTGTATTCGTCCGGCGCATCCCGGGTCAGTCCGAATGTCCGGATCAGCTTGTCGGCAGTGCAGCCCGAGAGGAGCAGGACGGAACATCCCAGCAGAAAGGGTGCGGTCAGGCGCGGTTTGGACGGCATTGTTCGCATGCGACGCTCCATACCCATTCACGGCCTTGGGCCGCAAGTGTGCGAGGCCGATTTATCCGATCGCGCGCTGATTCAGCGGGCGTTTACGCCCGCGCGGTATCGCGAGCAGCATACCCAGAAACAGTCCGGCCGTCGCGGTCCATTGCGCGATCGAGAAGGCATGGGCATAGGCGCGCTCTCCGCTGGCCCCGCCCAGCACGGCGAAGAACAGCGACCCGATGCCCGCCACGCTGATCGCCGCGCCGATCTGCAATGCCGAGTTGGTGATTCCCGCGGCCACCCCAGCCTGTGCCGGGGGCACATCGCCCAGTACGGTGGCGAACAGCCTGGGAAACGCGACGCCTTGGCCCAGCCCGGCCAGGAAAACGACGGCGGACAGCGGCAGCCCGGTCACGCCCATGGCGACCAGCAAGCCGATCGCGACATAGAACGTGACCTGAAATCCCATGCCGATCGCCAGCAGCTTCGGCCGCAGGGTGACTAACGGGGCGGAGATCAGCGGACCAGCGAACAGACCCAGCCCGTATGGAACGATGGTCAGGCCGACCGCCAACGGCGTCAGGCCGCGACCTTCCTGCTGATACAGCCCGAACAGCAGGTAGAAGCTGGTCGTGAAGAAGAACAGCGTAGCCACCAGCACGCCCCGGCGGAAGCTGGGGATGCGCAGCAGCGCAAGATCCACCAGCGGCATGCCGCCCTTTTGGCTCAGCCGGTTCTCGTGCCACAGGAAGGCCCAGACCAGGAACGGGGCGCACGCCAGCGAGGCGAACACCCAGGCTGGCCAGCCCTGTTCGCGTCCCTCGGACAGCGGCACCACGATGGCGGCGAGACCCAAAGAGATCAGCGCCGCACCGCCCGGGTCCAGCCGGACGTTCCGCCCGCCGCCGGTTTCCGGCACGAGCTTCCATGCCGCCGCCAGCGCGACGGCACAAATCGGCAGCGGCAGCAGGAAGATCGCGCGCCATCCCAGGTTCATCGGGTTCCACTGGATCAATGCGCCGCCGCTGAACTGCCCGATCGCGGCGGCGAGCCCCATCATGATCCCGTACGCGCTCATTGCCCGGGCCAGCGCGCGCTCCTCGGGGAACAATTCCCGGATGCTGCCCAGCACCTGCGGCAGTAAGACCGCCGCCGCCGCCCCCTGGACGACGCGTGCCATCACCAGCAGCATGGGCGATGCCGCCAGACCGCACATCAGGCTGGCCAGGGAGAAGCCTGTCATGCCGATCAGGAAGCAGCGCTTGCGGCCATACAAATCGCCCAGCCGGCCGCCGGTGATCAGAAACACGCCATAGCCGGATGCATAGCCCGAGATCACGAGCTGCAACTGCGCGGGATTGGCGCCCAGCCTTTCGTGGATCGACGACAGCGCCACGTTGACGATAAAGAAGTCGAGCGGCGGCATGAATCCGCCGGTCAGCAGGATGACCAGGGCCACCCAGCGAAGGGCACCGTTTTGTGCAATGGACACGCCGTCTCCCTCAACCGATCCGCCCCCGCGGCATGGTCCGCTATAGCCGCCCCCACGCACCGCTATTGTGCCGCCTTGCCGCCGCGAACCGGACCTAGCATCTAATTCCCATGCCGCCACCCCCACCCAGCCTGGACCCGGAAGGCTATTACGCCCGCCTCGGCATAGATCCGGCGGCTTCCCGGGCTTCGGTCGTCAGCGCCTTTCGCATCAAGGCACGCTTGTTACATCCGGACGTGCCGGTGACCGGGAATGCGGATGCGTTCGTCGCCGTAAAGCGGGCCTACGACGTGCTGTCGAATCCGCAGACGCGGGAGGCGTACGACCGTAAGGCCCGTGCGATCCCCCGCCAACCGGTACTGGAACCCGAGGTCGCGGTCACCGTCCGCCGTACGGTTTACCGCCCGGCAGCCGCGTCGGGCGGCGATCCCGGGCCCATGCCGGTGCGGCGGCTGTGGCCGTCAGGCGTGCCGCTTGGCGTTTGGGCCGGGCTTGGGGTGTTCCTGTGCTTGTCGCTCTATGAAGCGGGCAGCCGCCTGCTGACTCCGCTGCCGGTCAACAACGCCGGGATCAGGCCGAACGCCCAAACCGTGGCGCCGTTATCGCCCGCCGACCATCTGGCGGTGCTGTATGGACCGGCGCCGGTCCGGCTGGCCGGGACACCCAATTTCTATGTCGTGCCGGCCGGCGCCCCGGCGATGGTGTGGCGGCTGGACCCTGAACGCAACACGCTGGTTCCGCTGGCGCAACTGCCGCCATTCAGCGCGGTGCAAGCGGTCAGGATCGTCCGCCAGAGCGGCATGCTGGAGGTGCTGGTCGATGGCCAGGTCAACGGCTTCATCCGCGCCGACAATCTCGCCCCTGGCGACATTTCCGCCGCCCGGGCCGCCTATTGCGGCTACAACTCCGGCCCCACCCCGACCGATGCGGAGGTGCTGGAACGCCGCGGCCGGGGGAATGCGACCATCCATATCGACAATCGCGCGATCGAGCCCGCGGTGCTGAAATTGCGCGATACAACCGGTGCGATCGCCGCAGCGGTGTTTCTGAATCCGGGCAGCCACGCCGACCTGGGCGGATTGCCCCCGGGCACCTATCGGCCCGAATTCGCCATTGGAGAATTATGGAGCCGTGCGTGCAACCTCTTTACGGCGGGCATGCGGGCTCGGCGGATGCAGGACGCGATCGCGGTGCCGGGCAGCGCGCGTATCCGCATCGCACCCGATGCCGCCGGAACGGCGGACATATCCGACCAGGATTTCGCGAAGGAGTAGGCTTTGGCGGACTGGCATGGTCCGCGACCCGGACCATGCCTATCTTGGGATCAGGCGACGGCCGCACCCGCGGCGGCCTGGGCGCGGCGGGATTGCCACAGCGCCACGAAGTCAATCGGCTGCAACAGAACCGGCGGGAAACCGCCATCGCGGGTCACGTCGGCCAGGATGTTGCGGGCGAACGGGAACAGAATGCGGGGACATTCCACTAGCAGCACCGGCTCCACCGCGTTTTCCGGGATGCCGGCCAGGGTGAACACGCCGGCATAGGTCAGTTCCGCGACGAACACGGTCGGCGCCGGCGCGGCGGCCTGCCCGTTGTTCTGCGCGGCGGCGTTGTCATGCGCCTCCGCGCGGATCATGATCGCGACTTCGTACACGTCCTGGCCTTCCTGCACGCGCCGGGCCTGGACATCGAGGTTGATGCTGACCTGCGGCTGCGAACGCAGCTGGGTGTATATCTGCGGTGCGCCGGGCACCTCGAAGGACAGATCCTTCACATACTGGATGTTAACGACCAGCGGCTGACCGGCGGCCTGAGGGGCGGGCGTTGTCTCGGACATCGAAGTCTCCGTACGGATAGGGGCGGCGCCGTCCTCGGCGTTGGCGCGCCGGGTAGCACGGTTGCCCGGCGTTTGCCACACGATAAGCGCGATCCGGCGGAGGCGGCTGCCGGTCCCTATGCGTGCCAGACGAGTTGGGCCGGCGGGGCTGCCGCGGGGTCGCAGCGCAGCCATTGACCGTTGGCGACGCTCTGACCGGTGAGGCTGAGAATGAAGCCCCAATGCGTCACCACCAATGTATGCGCCCAGTCATGCCGAGCGGCGAGGGCGGTACGAAACCGGGCGGCCCGGGCGACGATGGAGGTTTCGGGTTCTTCCTCGTCCGGCCACCAGACCGGGTCGATGGCGGAGAAATCGTGCAGCGGCCAGTCGCGCTCCAGCGCGTGGCGGGGGGAGCCGATGTCGCAGGCATAGGCGTAACGCTCGCGCACGACGGGGTCGATCTGCACCCGCACGCCGAGAGCGGCCGCCACCGGCTGCGCGGTTTGCAGCGCCCTTGTATAGGGGGACACGACGATTCGCTCGATTCCCTGATCGGCGAGCTGTTCCGCCGCCGCGTGCGCCTGTTCGTGCCCCAGCGGCGTCAGGCGTGGATCGACAATGCCGGGATCGCGGCGGGTGGCGCCGAAATGGAGGTTGAATTCGCTTTGGCCATGACGGAGCAGGATCATATCGCAGGGATATAGACCGGCAAAAAGCGCGGCAAGTGCGCCGGGCGGCCAGTTTTGTTTGTCAGAAGCGACCCGCGCGCCTATCTGTCTGACGAAGGAGTATTTGGCATGGGTGCGGGCGGCGGTTTTCCAATCGATCTGGTGCTGTTTGGCATGGTCGCGGCCTTTCTGGTTTTGCGGCTGCGCAGCGTGCTGGGTAAACGACAGGGGTTCGAGCGTCCGGCCCCGCCGGTTCAGCAGGCGCCGCTGCGCCCGGTATCGGGGCCGGTGATCGACGCGAAGGCGGAACCGCCGATCGCACCTGCTGCCACGCAGGCGATGCCCGATGCCGCGTCGCCCACGGGTCAGGCCCTGGCGCAGATGCGGGCCATCGACCCCGGCTTCGATCCCGCCCGTTTCCTGGCGGGTGCGGACCAGGCGTTTCGGATGATCGTCGCGGCGTTTGCGGCCGGCGACCGTGTGGCGCTGCGCCCGCTGCTGGGCGATGAAACCTATGCGGCGTTCGAGCAGGCGATCGCGGCGCGCGAAAGGGCCGGGGAAACCCAGGTCAGCGAAATCAGGTCGATGCACAAGCTGGGCATCGAGGCGGCCGAACTGAAGGGCCGCGTCGGATCGGTGACCGCCAGGATCGTGTCGGATCAGATCAGCTACACGCATGACAAAAACGGCCGTCCGCTGAGCGGCGCGGACGCGGTGACCGAAATCACCGACATTTGGACGTTCGAGCGCGACCTGTCGCAGCGCGACCCCACCTGGCGCCTGGTTGCCGCCCGCAGCGGCTGATCGCGCCCGGCTGGCGTGGTATGGCGTTGTCACCGGGGCTGTGTGTATGCAGCCCCGTTTTCTTGCGATAGGGATTTTCGATGACCGCGACCAAGCCCAGGGTTGCCCTGTTCGTGACCTGCCTGGTCGATATGCACCGGCCCTCGGTCGGCTTCGCGGCCATCCGGCTGCTGGAAAGGGCCGGCTGTCAGGTGGAGGTGCCGCGGGCGCAAACCTGTTGCGGGCAGCCGGCGTACAATTCCGGCGACCGGAAAACCGCTCGCGATCTGGCGGTTGGGATTGTCGAAGCGTTTCGCGGTTACGATTATATCGTGGTGCCGTCTGGCTCGTGCGGCGGCATGCTGAGGCATCACCTGCCGCATCTGTTCGACGACGACCCCAATTTGCGCGCGCAGGCCGACGCGATGGCGTCGCGGGTGTATGAACTGGTCAGCTTCCTGACCGACGTCATGGGCGTGCGCGATACCGGTTCGGTGGCGTCCGTCGGCACCGTGACCTATCACGACAGTTGCTCCGGCCTGCGCGAACTTGGGATCAAACAGCAGCCGCGCGACCTGCTGAAGGCGGCAGGCGCGACGATCGTCGAGATGGCCGAACCGGAGATCTGCTGCGGCTTCGGCGGCACATTCTGCGTCAAGTATCCGGACATCTCGGTTCGGATGGTTTCCAACAAGACCGACGACATCGTCGCGACCGGGGCAGACACGGTTCTGGCGGGCGACATGGGCTGTCTGCTGAACATCGCCGGGCGGTTGAAGCGGCAGGGCCACGCGGTTCAAGCGCGTCACGTCGCGGAGGTACTTGCCGGCATGACCGGCGATCTGCCGGCGATCGGCGAACCCAGGGGCTAGAAACCGGTGGAGCTGGCTTTTAGAGGCCGGGCTTTTAGCCGCACCTATGAAACGATAGGCCGTTGCTCCGCCCGCGCTTGCATCAGCCGGGCCGACACCGCCTGCCGAACCGGTGACAGCAAGCCGCCTGCCCGGATGACCGCATCCCGCATTACCCGCGCCGGGAACCGGTCATCGGTGAACAGCCCCACGGTCGCGTTGGTCGCCAGATACAACGGCCCCGTCGTTCGGCGGTGCCGCGCTTCATAAGCTGCCAGCAATGGGGCCGCGCCGATATCCTTGCCGGCGGCGAGTGCCTCGGTGACCAGCCCGGCCAGAGTTCTCGCCCCTGACAGCCCGAAATTGAATCCATGCGCCGTCACCGGGTGCATCCCCACCGCCGCATCGCCCGCCAGCGCAAAGCGCCGCGCGACGAAGCGTTCGGCGTACACCCCAACCAGAGGGAACGCGACCCGCGGACCCACCAGCCGCATCCGGCCCAGCCGGCTTTGATACAGGCGCGTGACCTCGGCGTTGAATGCTTCGGGCTCCAGGTCTTTCAACCTGGCGATTTTCTCCGGTCGGAGCGTGAGGACCAAGGATGACAGGTTGGGCGTCTCCGCGGTGCCGTTCAGCGGCAGGATCGCGATGGTGCGGCCGTAGCCGAACCACTCGGTAGCCACTGAATTGTGCGGCAGGTCGTGCGCCATGCGGCACACCATCATGGTCTTGCCGAAGTTCCGCGTCCGCGCGCCGATGCCCATTCGCTTGCGCATTTCGGAAAACCGCGTGTCGGCGGCAACGATCAGGCGGCTGGTCAGTTTAGTGCCGTCGTCCAGGGTCAGTGTAGCGTTATCGGCGTCCGTCTGGATTCCCGTCGCGCTCCGCCGGTCCAGCACCATCACATCGGCACATTCCGCGACGCTTTCGAACAACGACCGCCGGATCAGGTGGTTGGGCACGAACTGACCCAGATTTTCCCGCTGCTGGCCGTTCGCGTGGAACCGCAGCGCATGGTCGAATGGCCCGTTCAACACCCTGGCCTCACCCATGGGGGAGACATCGGCGGCGGGAATCCGGTCCCAAGCGCCCATGGCCCGTAAATGTTCGACGGATTCATGGGTCAGGGCGATTTCGCGCCCATCGAACGGCGGGTCTTCCAACACTGCCCGGGGCGAGCGTTCCACCACCGCGATGTTCAGCCCGTTGCCGGACAGAGAACGCGCCAGCCCCAGTCCCGCCGGTCCGGCGCCGATGATGGTAATGTCGATGGTCATCGCAGGTCTCCATGGCCGGCCGGCGGCGAACCCTGGAACGGGCGCCGAACCGCTTCGATACGTAGGCAAGGTTGGCGTTTTCGCCAGGGCAGGCCGATGGCACGGAGGTCCGTCTGTCAGGTTTGTTCGTCCGGGGCGTCGATGACCATGCCGGTATACGGTTCGATGTAAACCAGATGGTCATGCACCTCTTTCACCCCGGCGGCATTCTCCACGACGACGCGGATTCCCCGGCGTTCCTGCTCGTTCGTGATCGTGCCCCACACGTCCGCCACGCCCTCGGTCACGGTGACGTTCAGCGTGGTGGCCGGAGCCCAGGACTGTGCCTCCAGAGCTGCCAGGATCGCGCTGCGGATGGCGCGGTCGTCGGTCGCCATCGGTTCCGCCCGGCGGGTTCGCCCGATCAGCGCCCGCAGCAAATCTGCCCGGCTCACCACCCCGACCACGCGCCCGTCGGCGGTAACCGGCAGCCGCTTGATGCGGTGCTTCTCCATCGTGGCCACTACGTCTTCCAGCGGCGCATCCTGTCCGATGCTCAGCACATCCACCGTCATCACGTCCCGGACGAACCGTCCGTTGGCCCGGGTAAAATCCAACGCCTGCTGGGCCGGGGAGGCCAGCAGCCGCAGCCACCAGGGCCGGTTGCGCTGGGTGCCGAGTTCGTCGCGGCGCAGCAGATCGCCCTCGGTGACGACGCCGGCCAGATCTCCGGCCTTGTCCACCACGAACAGGCCGGAGATATGCCGCGACAGCATAATGTTGACGGCTTCCTCCACCGTCGCGTCGGGGGCGATGGTGATGACGTTGCGGGTCATGACGTCGGCGACGATCATTGGGTTCACCCTTTGGTTTGCGGGGCTAGAATACACCCGGATGACGAAACGGTAAGCCATGCCGGAGTAGGGCAGCATTGCGGCAGGTCAAGCATCCGGTTTGACCCGGCCCCAACAGCCTTTAGGATGGCTGCCTTTCGCGGATGGGAATGAACATGGGTCCTCTCGTAACAACCGAATGGCTCGCCGAGGCACTGGGCGCGGCCGATCTGATCGTGTTCGATGCGACGAAATACCTGCCTAACGAGGCCAAGGATGGCCAGGCGGAGTTCCTGAAGTCCCATATTCCGGGCGCCCGCTACTTCGACATCGATCTGGTGGCCGACGCGGATACCGATTTGCCGCACATGGTGCCGACCCCCGGCCGGTTCGCCAAACTGATGGAACAGCTCGGTGTCAGCAACACCTCCCGCATTGTGTTCTACGACCAGAAGGGGCTGGCTTCCGCCGCACGCGGCTGGTGGCTGATGGAGTTGTTCGGTCACGACCAAGCGGCCGTGCTGGATGGCGGCCTGCCGAAATGGGTGCGGGAATCGCGTCCGACGGGTGACGGCGCGGGTGCGGCGCCCGCCGCCGGGGTTTTCCGGCCGGATTATCGCGCAAGCCAGGTGCGCGGCATCGGCGACATCCTGCGCAATGTTCACTCCCATTCCGAACTGGTGCTCGATGCCCGCGCCGCCGGGCGTTTCACCGGCGCGGTGCCGGAGCCCAGGGAGGGCATGCGCAGCGGTCATATCCCGGGGTCGGCCAGCGTGCCCTATACCGACCTGCTGAAACCGGACGGCACGTTCAAGCCGGCCGGCGAGGTCAGGGCACGATTCGAGGCCGCTGGAGTCGATGGCTCCAAGCCGCTGGTCACAAGCTGCGGGTCGGGCGTCACCGCCTGTATTTTGACGCTGGGGCTGCGAATCGCTGGCTTTCACGAAGGCGCGGTTTATGACGGGTCCTGGACCGAATGGGGCGGGCGCCCCGACACCCCGATCGAAGTAGGCTGACCCTGATGACCGACGAGACCAAACGCGG
>JAJZEV010000104.1:0-4554 GCA_021805665.1 Pseudomonadota bacterium | reverse complement strand
CTGCACGCCGCGGGCCGGATGCTGGGGCAGTATGCCAGCCCGGACGATTGCTGGCTGACCCTGCGCGGCATCCGCACCATGGCCGTGCGGTTGCAGGCGCAGATGGAGTCCGCGCTACAGGTCGGCCACTGGCTGCGCCAACAGCCCGAGGTCGCGCAGGTGCTGCATCCCGGTCTGCCCGGCGCGCCCGGCCATGCGATCTGGCGGCGCGACTTTACCGGCGCGTGCAGCCTGTTCGGGGTGGAGTTCAAGCCGAACTTCTCGCCCGCGGCGACGCACGCCTTTGTCGAGGCGCTGGACCTGTTCGGGATCGGAGCATCCTGGGGCGGTTATGAGAGTCTGGCGGTTCCCACCACCGGGTTCGTAACCCGCACGGCCGGCAGCGGCCAGTTCGCCGGGCCGGTGGTTCGGGTGCATATCGGGCTGGAGGACGTGGACGACCTGATCGCCGATCTGAAGAAAGGCTTGGCGGCATTGCGGGCGCACGCGGGGTAGCTGGAGCGCGCAGCGTCGGGTGGCGGGCTGGCGGATCGTTGGGCACCGTGATCGATTTCATCCGCGGACGCGCCCGAGTGGCGGTATGACGGGCCAAACGGGGCGCTGGCCGCTCCGTTCGTTCCGGCGCTTGTTGTAAGCGGAATTTCGGGGTTCCGCCGCTTGGTTTGCGGAGGCGTTCCCGCGTCACCGCCCGCGGTTCGGGGATGTAGCGCCTGCTATGGCGCCAGCCGGTATGCCATGCGCACGGGCGAGGTTCGATATGCGTCCAACGTGCGGCCCGGCGGGATGTCCCCCGAGATCGATGGCGTGCGAAGCAGGATTTTGGGCGCGTTCTGGCTGAAGGGAGCTATCATCAGGTTGCGGTTTACTGTCGAGGGCCAGCCCGCTGCCTGCGGCGCTGGGCCGCCGGATTCGGCCAGCTTCCGCTCCTCGGGCCAGGCCGCATAGACTTTCGTCCGGTAATCGGCGCCTAGTTCCGCCGTGCCGGAGTGGTACAGTTCCACCGCCCTAGGCCAGGACTGGGTCTTGCCGAACAATTGCAACAGCAGGCGCGCGGCGTAATCGGCATTCGCCATTGGATCGAACGCCTGATCCATGCTGGCGAAGGCGTCGGGATGGTGAGTCAGGCTGATTTGCAGGCAGCCGACATCGATGGACCGGATCACCCGGGGGCGCATCGCCGTGGCGGCGGCGACTGCCTGAGTCTTTACGTCATAGAAACTGCCCTGACCGTCGAAGTCGATCGTCCATGGCCACGGATTGTATGCGCCGGATGCCTGATCTTTCCGCCCGCTTTCCACCCGCGCGATCGCCGCCAGCAGATATGGGGGTATGCCATGTGCGCGTTCGGCGGCAACGATCGCCTGCCGGCACATTTGGTTCGGCATGGCCTGGCTGAGGGGTCTTGTATCCGCATTGACCCGGACAGGAAGAAAAAGTGCCAGCAAGGCAAGGGGAAGACGCCAGTTCATAGCGGCTTGTTTAATCGAAAAAGGTTAATAAATCGTTTATGCTCAGTGTTTACGGTTGCTCCGGGGTATCGGCCCGCAGGACCAGTGTTAGCGTTTCGGGCACAAAAATAAGCGCCGCGGCGCCGTCCAGGCACTTTCCCTCGCGCGCGCCGACCTGACACCAAGCCATCGGTTTCGACTGGTTGGGCGGGCCGAACCGATCAAGAACCGAGGCCGGAATCCTGTCGGGTTCGCCAGCGCCGCGGGCATTGAACACATAGCGGATTTCGCGTATTCGCCCGTCCTTCAGATCGATGGTCAGAACGCCGTCCCGAGTGCCCGCTGTCAGAGAGTCCTCGTTCGGTGTGACCGAAAAACCCTGCCGGCGGAGAATGGCGGTCGCCTCTGCCCGGGGAATGCCGAGGCGCAAACCGATGATATCGGCGCCTTGGGCATCGAACGCACCGGCCGGCGCCGCGACGAGTAAAAGCGCCATCGTCAGCGCCGGTATCGAGCGTTTCATCCCTGCCTCCTGGAGTCCGTTCGGCAGTTTGGCGGCAAATTCCTAACACGGGCTTAACGCGAACTGGAAATTATCCCCTGTCGGCATGCGAATCCGTCGTTTCCGGCATCCTCCCCGGCGTGAACTCGGCCAACCGAGCATGGCCGGCTCGGAATGCTTCCTCCATGCTGACGAAAGCCTCGCTGGAGACGAAAATCGGTTCAGACATACTGTCCCGGTTGATTTCCCAAACAAATGGCGTGGCGCCACGTCTGCCGCGGCGGACGACGACCTTGATCGACAGCGCTTCTTTACTAAGGCGCATGGGTGCGGATACTCCCTGGCAAGCAGATTGCGTCAGGTCCTGTTCAAGCGTTGTCGCATCGATCCGGCAAGACACAAGTGTTACTGTAGCAATAAACGATTGCGTGAGTGTGTGGGGAGCCGCGGTTTGCGGGTCAGTGAACGGGACCGGCGCGGTTACGAGTGGTGCGCCGGTTTGCCGGACGGGGTGTTACAGTCGGGAACCGGCGGTTACGAAGTACGGTGGCATAATGCGCGCCGCAGGGATCGATCCCGCGCCGCCCGGCCGGTGTTGCCGGCTATCGACATAGGAGCCGAGCGATGAAGTGGATCACAGTGGGCGCGGCGGTTTTGCTGTTCGGGATCGGCAGCGCCGTCGCGCAACCGCCGCCGCCAACCTATGCGCCGGTCCCTCCGCCGCGTGTCGAGGTGGTGCCGCCGGCCCCTGTCGGGCCGGTGATCTGGCAGCCGGGTCACTGGCACTGGGATGGCTACCGTTACATTTGGATCGGCGGCCGGTATGTGCAGCGCCGTCCGCATTACGTCCATTACGTCGAAGGCCATTGGCGGTGGGCGCCGCGCCTGGGGCAGTATGTCTGGCGGCCCGCGCACTGGGAATAGCGGTCAGGCCAGCGTGGTCACCACCGGCACATGGTCGGACGGTTGCGGCTGGTCGCGTTCCGCTTTGTCGGGGTCGGCGGAAATCAGCCGCTCCGCCAGGGTGGGCGACAGCAGGGCGTGGTCGATGCGCAGCCCCATGTCGCGCTGCCACGCCCCGGCCTGATAGTCCCAAAACGTGTAGACCGGCCCGTGCGGATGCATCGCGCGGACAGCGTCGGTCAGGCCCATCCACAGCAAACGGCGGTACCGCGCCCGCGATTCCGGCCGGTTGAGCGCATCGTCCGACGACAGCGCGCCCGGGGCATAGTCTTCGTCGGTGGGGCAGACGTTGAAATCGCCGGTGACGATCAGCGGGCGGTCCTGATCCAGGAGTGTCTGCGCCCGTTCGGCAAGGCGATCCATCCAGGCGAGTTTGTAGGCAAATCCCTCCGCGCCACGGCTGTTGCCGTTCGGCAGGTAGATGCCGATCATGGTGATGTCCCCGGCCTCTATCTCGATATAGCGGGCCTGGGCGTCGTCTTCGGGCAGGCCGGGCAATGCGCGATGAACGACGGTGAATGGAATACGGGACAGGACGGCCACCCCATTATAGGATTTCTGTCCGACAGCTTCCGCCATGTAGCCAAGCCCGTGGAACGGCAGGGCCGGGAAGGCCGGGGTTTCGCACTTGATTTCTTGCAGAAACAGCACGTCGGGCTGGGCTTTCTGTAACCAGCGCTGCACATGGCCTTCCCGCTGGCGGATCGAATTGACGTTCCAGGTGGCGATCTTCACGTCGGTTCACTCTCTTGGCCGGCGCCTTGCCGGGGTGGCGTGCTTGTGGTCACAGTGCGGGCAAATCTTCCGTAAGGGCGAAACATGGCGATCGAACTCTATACCTGGAACACACCGAACGGGCGCAAGATCAGCGTGGCGCTGGAGGAGATGGGCCTGCCGTATAATGTGCATACGGTCAACATCTCGAAAAACGAGCAGTTCGATCCGGACTTCCTGAAAATCAGCCCGAACAACCGGATTCCGGCGATTATCGACCCGGATGGCCCGGGAGGCCAGCCGATCAGCGTGTTCGAGTCGGGCGCGATCCTGATCTATCTGGGGCAGAAGACCGGAAAATTCTATCCGTCCGACCCGCGCAAGCTGGTGCCGGTACTGGAGTGGCTGATGTGGCAGATGGGCGGATTCGGCCCGATGCCCGGCCAGGTGCATCACTTCCTGCAAGTGGAAAACCCGGTAGACCAGCGCTATGGGCTGGAGCGGTATTCCAAGGAAACCGCCAGATTGTACGGTGTCCTGGACCGCCGGCTGGCGCACCATGAATACGTGGCGGACGAGGTGTCGATCGCCGACTTTGCCATCCTGGGCTGGGCGTGGCGGCATGAGCGGCATAAGATCGATCTGGCGAATTACCCGAACGTGCAACGGTGGTACGCGGAGATGATGGCGCGTCCGGCGACAACGAGGGGTTTCGAGGTGGCGCTCAGCTAGATTCGGGTTTGACGTTGGAGCGGCGCTTGCCTACAAGAGGAATTGCAAACGCCGTGTCTGATTCTTCCGGGCGACCGGGAGATTCAGGGATGTTGCCCAGGCGGAGGGGTGGCCGAGTGGCTGAAGGCGGCGGTTTGCTAAACCGTTGTACGGGGTCAACCCGTACCGTGAGTTCGAATCTCATCCCCTCCGCCA
>JAJZEV010000155.1 GCA_021805665.1 Pseudomonadota bacterium | reverse complement strand
GTCTAACCAGCGTCTCAAGAACCGCACTACGATATTCTGGTTGGTTTTTTGGACTTTCGGTGAGCGCGGCGGCGGGAAGCGGGGCCTATCTTGTAAATCGACTTAGGAATTTAGTCAATAGAATTAGCCCGCCCCCGTTGCACCCGGCAGGCGTTCGTCGAATACTGCCAGCAACGGCGCCATGGGCCAACCGAGGGCCCCAACACCGACGATCAGGGAGGACCCATTATGTCATTTTACCGAGGCATGACCTGCGAGAACGTGACCATTCACGGTAACGGCGGAACCTCGATTACCGCTTATGTCGCCAAACCCTCCGGCGCCGGCCCGTTTCCGGGCGTGGTTTTGATCCACCATCTGCCGGGCTGGAGCGAGTTGTATATCGAGACGACCCGCCGATTCGCCCATCACGGCTATATGGCGATCTGCGCCAACCTGTATGAGCGCGAGGGCGGCGGCAGCGACGGCAATCCCGACGACGTGGCCGCCAAGGTGCGGGCCGAGGGCGGCATCTCCGACGCGCAGATGGTCGGCGATACCGAGGCCGCGGTGAAATGGATGCGCGCGCAACCCCAGAACAACGGCAAGGTTGGATTGATCGGATCGTGTTCCGGCGGGCGGCACGCGTTCATCTATGCCTGCCAGAAGCACGACGTCGATGCGGTTGTCGAGCAGTGGGGCGGCGGCGTGGTGATGGCCACGTCGGAGCTGAACGCGAAGAAACCAGTCGCGCCGATCGATATGACCAAGGATCTGAGCTGCCCGCTGCTGGGCCTGTTCGGCAATGAGGACCGGGCGCCCAGCCCCGAACAGGTGGATCAGCATGAAGCGGAACTGAAGAAGCATCACAAGACGTATGAGTTCCACCGGTATGACGGCGCGGGGCACGGGTTCTTCTACTGGCACCGGCCGCTGTATCGGCCCGAACAGGCAATGGACGGGTGGAACAAGATTTGGGCCTTCTTCGGCAAGTATCTCTCGAAGTAGGAGAGGCCGGTATGTGTACTTCGATCGTGGAGATCGTTGGGGCGGAGGGGATGGCGAAACGCGGGGACCAATGGTTCCCGCTGTCGCAGGCGGTGGTTGCTTACGACCACGCCCGCCACGCGCCGCTGGGCGATGTCATCACCCTGGATTTCCTGAACGGCGCGCTGGGTGCCGGCGCCCGGGCTGGGGTGGAATTGACACTGGAGAGCGCGAAGAACCTGCGCGCGGCGCTGGACCGGGCGATCGCGGCGGCGGAATTCGAAGAGGCCGAGGTGCGCGGCAAAAGCGCCCCACCCCGGCTGATTCGGGTGGCCTGACGGCGGACGCTACGGCGCCAGCAGCCGCGATACCCAATCCCGGGCGGCATCGCCGCTGCCCATATCCGGCTGCACCAGGCCGTCGATCATGAACGTCGGCGAGACGTGGATTCCGTTCTGGCGGGCGTATTTCGTGTGCCACTTCACCTCGCGATCCAAGGTGGGCAGGGCGAAGGCGTCCGCGAGGTTCAGGCCGCTGTAAACCTCGATCCGGGCGATTATGTGGTTGGGGGTGACGTCCATGTTCGGGCCCGCGCAATGGTGCGCGAATTCAAATTCCTCCCGATGCTCGGCGACCGCATTCATGACGGTTTTCGCGGCCTGCTTGCCGGCGGGCAATGTGGAGGCCGCCAGAATGCAGCGGACGATCACGCCGGAATACATGTGCCAGGGCTGCGAGTGCAGACGGATCTTGGTGGTGACGCGATCCTCGCCGGCCAGGGCCAGCGTCTGGTCGAGTTTGCCCAGCGCCTTGACGGAGAATGGGCAGGTCGGTTCCAGAAACATTTCGAAGACGCGCGGGCCGTGGCCCCAGGTCAGAGGGTCGGCATGCCATGTGTCTGTCTGGTTCATCGTATCCATCCCGTTTTGTGCGGACTTGCCTATGATACTGCCGCGACGCGGGAAAGGATAACGGAAAGCCGCCCGTGAGCCGCGCCGTATGCGCTGGCTCACGGGTTGGGTCTGGCTGAATTCAGTTGGTTTCAGCGGCCGCGGCGCGGAAACGGGCATAGGCGCGGACGCGAACGGGGAATTTGTGCCACGCGGAGGTGCCTTCATAGCGGGCGTAGGCGGGGACGCGCTGGCGGGGAGTGCGGCTGAGGGCGTTCGGCGACGCCTTGACGGCGGCTTGGGCGCTGCTGAGCCATTCCGGCGTCAGCGAGACGGTGGCGGTGAGGTTCGCCGGAGCCGGGATTTGGCCGGCGCGGATGGCGCGGCGTAGCACGCGGACAGGGACGCCCAAGCTGCGTGCCGCGTCGGGAAGGCCGAATTTGATGCTGTCAGTCATTCTGGTCTGTGATCCTGGTTGATGCGGGCGCTGTATGACCACTGCCGGGCGTTGGTTGCAAGGGTTGACGGCTTGGTCCTTGCGGATTGGCCCCCTAGCGGCGAGAACGGCGGCTTCCTGATGATTGAGGCGGATATGGCCGACGGCGACGATGACTATGTGTTCGACGAAGCGACCGGCGAATGGCGCCCGGCGGGGGATGTCGCGGCCGCGGCCGTTGCCGAACGGGGCGCGGTGCGTGATTCGGCGGGGAATGTGCTGGCCGATGGGGACTCGGTGGCGCTGATCAAGGATCTGAAGGTGAAGGGGGCGAACCAGACGCTGAAGCAGGGCACGATCATCAAGTCGATCCGGCTGACGGACAATGATGAGGAAATCGACTGCCGGTATGACGCGATCAAGGGGTTGGTGCTGCGGACAGAGTTTGTGCGCAAGCGGTGAGTTAAGGACCGGGTGGGTTGAACCCATATCGGGCGCTACAGATCGCCAGGAAGCTGTTGGCCGCCTGTAGTGCTTCTCGGGCTTCGTCGGGCGACGGCAGGATCGTTTCGTCGTAGTCGGCGGCGGTTCGCTCGTCCTTCACTTCGTTAAAGGCCTTTCCGGCGGTGCGCAGGGTATCGTCCTGGTCCCGGACCAGCAGGCCGAACTGCTGAATGACCCCGTCGTGCCGCTTTGGCGCACTGCCAACCGCTTGAAACAAAACCGCTCGGGCGGCATGAAACATGGCGTAGTAGCTGGAGTGGATGACGGCCATTGGCTAGGCGACTGCATCCTGCGCCGAGGCTTCGCGAAGGTGCGCATCGGCCTTTTGCCAGGATACCGCGGCCCGATCGGGATCGGGAGTCACGTGATTTCCACGCCGTCGCGGACGATATCCTCGGCCAGTTCGGTGGGTCGCCGGCCATGCGGTTCAAGATAGTCGGACGGTAGCGGGATTGGCCGGATGAAGAAACCGCTCAGAATATGGTCGTAGGCCAGGTCGGAAAGAATGCGCCGGATGTGACGGCGATCCGACAGGTCGCGGAGGACGACGGCCACGTCGTAGTCGCTGTCGGCGCGGGCCTGATCGCGGGCGCGGGAGCCGAACAGGATCATTTTTTCCACGCCCGGAAGCGCGTGCTGGACGTCGCGCTTGTAGGCCGCGAGGCGGGATGTCGCCTCGCGGGGGAGGATTTCGGATACTATCCTCGTGGCCGTGCCGGTTTGTGTCTGGCCCATGGCTTGGATGATACCATGGGCGACTGGTGTTTGTCGCGCGGTTAGCCGGGAATGCGGCATTGACGTCCCCGGGGGCGGGATTCCGTTTATCTACATTGTCGATAGGGTAGCGCAAATGCGGGTTCTGGTCAAAAAGCGGGGTAATGGCGCCTCGGTTCGCATTCCCGCCGCGGTGATGGACGCGGCGAAGCTATCGCTCGACCAATCGGTGGACATCCGCGAGGAAGCCGGCCGCGTGATCATAGAACCGATCCGGGAACCGGCGTTCGACCTTGGCGCCCTCCTGGCGGCGGTGACCGATGAGAATATCCACGGTGAAATCGACTTCGGTTCCGCAGTCGGCAAGGAACTGCTTTAGGTGGGCCGGGGCGGGTATGTGCCCGACACCGGCGATATCGTGTGGTTGGACTTCGATCCACAGGCTAGGCACGAACAGGCGGGACACCGGCCGGCCGTGGTGTTGAGCCCGGCGGCTTACAATGGGCGCATCGGGTTGCTGGTTTGTTGCCCGGTGACAACCCGGATCAAGGGTTATCCGTTTGAAGTGCCGGTGGCGGGATCGCCGCCTAGCGTCGCGCTCGCTGATCAGGTGAAGAGCCTTGATTGGCGGCGGCGGGGGCGGTTCATAAGGGCGGCGTGACGCCCGAGGAGATGGCGGTTATCAGGGCGAAAATACTATTTGTTATTTAGAAGTAACGGTATGCGTTTGGGGGCGCCGCACAGCCGGGATCGTCCGTGACCTTCTGGCAACGCTGTCCGTCACCGAGAAAGTGGCCCTGCTGGCTGACGACGCTGAGGTGTCGTCCGAAGACGCCGCCGCGATCCTTGGGATATCTCGCCCGCTAGTGCGGCGCCGGATGGACTCGGGCAGGCTACCGTTTCGCCGGGTAGGTTCGCACCGGCGACTGAGGCTGTCGGATGTGCTGGAACTGGAGCGCCAGGCGGCGCCCGTGCGGGAGGCGCTGAGCGAATTGCAAGCGGATGCGGACGACCTGATCGCGCATGGAATCTAACGCGGTTTCACGCGGCCGGGTCTGCCCGGTCGGACTCGTTCCAGTCCGGATCGATAACCGCCGTCTCACCGACATGGATGCCGTTATGGCCGCCGTTCAGGAGCATAATCTGTTCGTGCAGGGATCGGCCGAGTGCAGCGGTGAGGTCGGGAAAATCATGCCCTTTATGCATTGTTACGATATAGTTATTGGTTGCCTTTGAATCGCAGAAGAAAGTCACAATCGACTTTCGTTGCCGAGGCTCCAGGCGAATAAGAGCCTCGGCCATGAGCTGAATCTCCGCGGTATGTCCGTAGCGACTGCTGATCGTGACGCCATCAACTTCAATATCCCGGTAGCCGTCATCCGGCATTTTCCGGACGATATCGTGCATATACCGTTGCCACTCAGCGTTCTCACGCCTGCGTGCAGCCTCCCGTTCGCTCTCCACCTCTTGCTGCAAGACCGATAAGGCACCGTTGAGTTTTGGGTTAAACAACCACACGCGCGGCGCAGTCCTCAGTACCGCTTCCCGTATTTCCTCTTCCGGAGCGCTTCGAGGCAGCCCGGACAAGTCGATTTCCACCATCGCCAAACCGCTCGCCCGGACCGTCTCGATTTTCTCCGGGCCGCAGGCATGGGCAACCTTGATCTCCACTGCCAATTCCCGACGCCCCCGGCGCGCCACGATATCGGGCTGAAAGCCCGGCCATCGCACTTCCTTTTGGACGTGATCGAAAGCGATCCAGGACTCGGGATAAACTTGGCGTTCGAATTCAAGATATTGCACGGCCAGCAACGGAACGGTCACGCCGCCCGCGGCGAGGATCATCTGCTTGCCAAGCTTGTGTAACATTGTTTCGTATGCACGGGCGCAGTCCGCGTCCACCTCGTGGGCGAAGTGGTGGGCGATTTGATTGCCCTTTTTTGCCACCAACCGGGATCCGCACTCGGGGCAAACACACCTGCAGTCGAGACCGCTTTGTACCTCAACAACCGACACCATTCGGCCATCCACATGTAGGCCGAACGGAAGCTCGATGCCTCTCAAGGTGCCCCCTGGCAAGTTACCGGGAAAAATGAAGAGAAGGCGTCGTTAGATTGCGACTCAGGCTTTATGGCGAAAGCGATAGCCGCCGCGTGAACGTCGTACGGACGCCCCCGCGGGTCGATGCCCTCGGGGAAGATGCGGCGCGCCATGGGACGCTTGAGGCGGGCGGCTTTGCGCTCCTCCAGGGTTTGCAGGTCATCCAGGCGGCGGATGAACAGCAGGTAGGTGATCTGTTCGATGACCTCCAGCGGGTTGGAGATTCCGCCGGTCCAGAAACTATCCCAGATACGATCGATCTGGCCGCGAATTTCGCCGGTTAACATTAGCTTCCCCGTATCCGGCTGGGTGACGAGTGGGCGGGGGCCGAATCCCTGCGCGAAACCATTTTGCGGGAAGCAATCGCGATTGGCCAGCGCGGCCCCCGGCTCCGGTTCGGCGGATCGCGGCGGCGGCCTTACCCGTCCCGCTGCATCCGTTGCCCGAGCCCCTGCGCCAGCATCGCGACCGCCAGGGCGTTCAGACTCACCCCCTCCTGCCGCGCCCGCTCGGCCAGCCCACGATGCAGCGACTTCGGCGTCCGCAGCACCCATTTGCCGGAGTAATCATCCGACGGATCGCCCGTGGGCGATGGCACCGGCCGCCCGGCCTGCACCATCGCCGCGATCCAATCGCGCTTTGCCCCGGCGCCATTGGCAATGGCCTCTTCGACCGTCTCCCCGTCCGAGATGCAGCCGGGCAAGTCGGGGAACTCAATCAGGTAACCACCGCCTTCTTCGGACGTCAGCGGCCGGACCGTGAACCGATACTCAAGTTCTGTCATCGTTGCCTCTCACCGAATCGATAAAGCGGACGAAGCGTTGCACGTACACCGGCTTGATCGGCCGGTGCGCCGGGACGGACAACGCCTCCGCCACATCGGCATGTTCAAACACCACATGGCTGCCGCCAGACTTGCGGACATTGACCCCGAAGGCGGCGGCGACACTTTCCAGGCTGGCGATGCGCCAATCCCGAGGGTTTCCGCGCATTGCGTCGAGTGTCTTGTCGCCCCTGGCCATGCACGCCCCTGATCATGGACAGCATATAGTATTACCGGCGGTATCGTTCAACCGGTATCCGCTACGCATGCAACCCCGGCGCCTCA
>JAJZEV010000289.1 GCA_021805665.1 Pseudomonadota bacterium | reverse complement strand
GACCCAGCCGGCCTGGAGCGCCATCGTTCCCGAACTGGTCCCGCGCGAGGACATGGTGCAGGCCATCGCGCTGAACGGCATCGGCTATAACCTGACCAGGGCGGTCGGTCCGGCGATCGCGGGGTTCCTGATTCTGCTGGGCGGGTCCAGTCTGGCGTTCTCGATGTATGCGACGTCGATCCTGGCGGTGATCGGCGCGCTGTTCGTCTGGAAGCGGGAGCGCCGGTTCACCGGCCTGCCGCGCGAGCATTTCGTGTCGGCCATGCGCGCGGGTATGCGCTTCGTGCGCAACACACCGGCCATTCAGGCGGCGATGGTGCGCACGGCGGCGTATTCGATTCCAGCGTCGGCGCCCTGGGCGCTGCTGCCGCTGTATGTCCGGCGCGATCTGATGCTGGGGCCGGGGATGTACGGCGTGATCCTGGGCATGATGGGGGTCGGCGGCGTGACGTCGGGCATGCTGCTGCCGATCGTGCGCGCCAGGCTGTCGCGCGGGGCGACGGTTGCGGGATGCACGGCGGTTTCCTGTGCCGGTATGGCGGTGGTCAGCGTGTCGGACCACTGGTTGCTCGCGTCCTTCGGGATGCTGCTGTTCGGGCTGGGGTGGACCTCGGCGTTTGCCACGATCCAGGCGGCCGCGCAGTTGGTGTGCCCGCCATGGGTGCGCGCCCGGGCGCTGTCGATCTATCAGTTGGCCCAAAACGGCGCTCTGACCATCGGATCGTTCGGGTGGGGCTGGCTGGGCGGCTATGTCGGTATCCCGCGTACATTCATGACCGCGACCGTGGTGGGACTGATCCTGATGATCGTCGCGCGGTTCTTCAGCATCGAGGCGATCGTGCGGGCACCCTCGACTGCCGCCGAACAGCCCGCGCCATTGCCGGAGGCGCCGGCGCCGGAATTCGTGCCGCTGCTGCGCGCAGCCCGCGGCCGGATCATGGAGATGGCGTATTACCGGGTGGAACCGCCGCAGCGAATCGCGTTTCTGAAGCTGATGAACGAACTGCACCAGGTGCGCGGGCGCGCCGGGGCGGTGTTCTGGCAGGTGTATGAGGACGTGGCGCATCCCGAAGGCTGGGTGGAAGTCTGGTCGATGGAAAGCTGGACCGAACACCTGCGGGAAGCGATCCGGCTGTCGGAAGACGATAAGCGCCTGCTGGCCGCGGTGTCGGTATTCCAGCATGAGGCACATCGGCCGTCACGGTTCCTGGCGGTCGATCCACAGGAGTATCTGCACGATCACGGGGCGGCGCCGCGGGCGGCGGGGAAGCTGCCGGTTCAGGGCGCTGCCCGGGCTTAGTACGTGGCGGGTCTCATCCGTGGACATTCCCATGGACGAATTTTCGGTTACTGGCCGGCGCGAACAACCGAGAATGCCGTGTGCCGCGTTGCATCCCAATGTCGATTGAGAAGTAATTGTCGGAGATTCGAAATTATACCTCAGCGGGGGCTCACGGGCTGATGGATGATGCGAACCGGCCGGAAGAAATGTTCTGATAAAAGAAGGAAAATGTAATCGAATAAAGTGCCGTCCCGGCGCTCGGCGGTGAGACGTTGAGTTTTCAAATCGCCGATAGGACTTTGCTATTTCCGCTATAGACAATTGACAGAATTTCTCCTTGGATTTCTAGTCCCTGCGACGACAGGAAAGCCGCGCAAAGAAAAAAGCATGGCGCAGGTGCATCGGAGGGAATGTCATGATATTCAGACTTATACGCGCCACAGGGCTGCTATTTCTTGGATTGGCTGGTTCGTTGACGGCAGCGGGTATTGCGTCGGCGCAGGCCCCGTCGGTCAGTTCGCCGCCGCTGCCGGGGCCTCCTTCGCCGGAGCAGGTACAGCCGTGGGGTCTTCCGCCGCCACCGCCCGGTATCGGACCGGTTTCCCTGTTCGCGGATATCCACGACCAGCCGCAGGGAAAATTTCTGGAGGGGGGCGCCTTCGATAATGACGGAAACTTCTGGTTCGTGGCGATCGGCAGCGGATGGGTGTCATATCTGACGCCCGCTGGAAAGCTTGTTCCTGGATTTAACTGCAACCCATCCGGGGATATCGGACCCGCATGTGAGCCGCAGGGAACCCGTTGGCATGAGGGCAAGCTCTACGTGACGACCCGTCACCTGGGCATCCTGGTCTATGATCCGACGACGAAGAAGCTCAGTTCACTCGTATCGACCTTTCACAACCAGCTCTTCAAGGGGCCGAACGACCTCGACTTCGATGCCGAGGGCAATCTGTATTTTACCGATCCGTGGGGCACTGGCCCGGGACCGGATGCAGCGGATAAGGCCGGTGCGGTCTATCAGTATTCAACGGACGGAATACTTCGGCGCATCATCTCCACTGGCAGCTTTCCCAACGGAATCGCCGTCTCCCCGGATGACGGCACGCTGGCTGTGGCCGACTATGCCGCCAACCGGATGCTCTACTATTCTTTCCTGAACGGTCCGAATCCCGCCTGCGCCCAATGTGCCAAAGACCCGTCTCATACGACGTTCTTCTTCGCCACGGCCGGAAGCTATAATCCCGGCAACGGCGGTCCCGACGGCATCCACTACGACGTGCATGGGAATCTGTGGGCGGCATGCGGTATCGGGGGGATCATAGAATACGATCCGCGGGGCTTTATCATCGGCTATGTGCCGTTGCCGAATGGCGATTCCTCAGCCACGAACTTTGCCTTCGGCGGTGAGAATAACCA
Organism: Pseudomonadota bacterium; assembly: GCA_021805665.1. Classification (GTDB taxonomy): domain Bacteria; phylum Pseudomonadota; class Alphaproteobacteria; order Acetobacterales; family Acetobacteraceae; genus Rhodopila. The sequence goes on along the minus strand of JAJZEV010000289.1, from coordinate 4,067 downwards.
GTACATTTATATGGAAGGCGCGGTCAGTGGGACCATCTACAAGTTCAAGGCACCGTACCCGGGGCTGATCGGGCCGGGTGGCGTTCGGATGGCGGCTCAACATTGATTTGCGATTGCCGGTTCGACGGATGCAAGGCCATTGAACAGGCCTTGCGTCCGTTGTGTTCCCTTGCGTTTGGCGGATGACCGCTTGCGGGCGCCGTAACCCGGGTTCCGGATCCCGCTGCCGCGTGCGCCCTACCGCCGGAACACCGTCGGCTTTGCGGCCAGACGGGAAAAGCTGACCAGGCTGCCGGCGGCGGAAAACATCGCCGCCAGTGTCAGGGCCAGCGACGGCCCGGTGCGCATCGATATCCCGAAACACAGGGCCACCAGTGCGGCACCCAGCGCCTGACCGACCAGCCGCGACGTCGCGACGATACCGCTGGCGCCGCCGCTGCGTTCGGGCGGCGCGCTCGACATGATCGCGCGCAGGTTCGGCGACTGGAAAAAGCCGAACCCGGCGCCGCAGATCATCATCCGCCAGACGATATCCATGGTGCCGGGATGGGCGGGCAACAAGGCGATCAAGGCCAATCCAACCGCCAGAATCGCCAGTCCAATCCCGCCCAGAACCGCTGGCGGATAACGGTCGGACAGCGGCCCGGCGATCGGCGCGGCGAGCCCGGTCATCGCCGGCCAGGGTGTCAGCAGCAGCCCGGTCTGAACCGCGGTCAGGCCCAAATTGGTCTGGAAATAAAACGGCAGGGACACGAACGCCAAACCCTGGGCGGAGAACGAACACAGCGACGTCAGCGACGACAGCGCGAAAATCGGCCGCCGGTAAAGATCGACCGGCAGCATCGGCGCCGGCAGGCCAAGCTGGCGACGAATCAGCGCCGCACCCGACACCGCCGCGATCCCCAGCGCCGCCACGGTCACGCCGGTATCGGCCCGATGCGCGGCCTCGCCAATGCCGAAGATCAGGAAGCCGAAGGTCGTTGCATTTAGCGCCGCGCTGCCGAAATCGAACCGGTGGGAGGACCGCCGCGTATCCGGCAGTACCCGGATCGCCAGGATGACCGCGGCCAGTCCCAGCGGAACGTTGATCGCGAACAGCCATTGCCAGTGGCCGACCGATAGAATACCCGCGGCAACGGTTGGACCGATCGCGGTGGACACGGCAACGACCAGCGCGTTGTTGCCGACGCCCCGACCCAGCATGTTGGACGGATAGATGAAACGGATCAGTGCGGTGTTGACACTCATGACTCCGCTGGCGCCGAAGCCCTGAACGATGCGGGCGGCGGTCAGCGTCGGCAGCGACCAACTCAGCGCGCACAGCAGCGATGCCACGGTAAAGACCGCCAGCCCCCAGACATAGACACGGCGGTAGCCGATTATCTCCCCCAGCGAGGCGAACGGCAGCAGCGAAACGACCAATGCCAGTTGATAGGCGTTCACCACCCAGACCGAATCGGCGGGCGTGGCGTTCAGGTCCCGGGCGATGGTCGGCAGCGCGGTATTGGCGATCGACGTGTCCAGCGCGGACAGGCCAACGGCGATCGTCAACGTCGCGACGGCCGATAGTAAGCGCGCGCCGCGCAATCCGTCTTCGGGAACAGGGATGGTCATCGGATCCAATTCTCAGGCCAACTGGAGTTTTATCATCGGTTGTGCATCTGGCACGGGGCGGATGGTGTCTGGCTGGGTTGCGTGGCACGCGCGCTCCCCCCTCGCTTTGTGGCCGAGGGCACACCATATCCGGCCGGTCACCTCCGCGAAGCACATCCGAATGGCTCGTTTCCGCTTACCGATCGCCGCCGCTGCCGCCCTGGCCTTGGTTCTGGCCCTGTCGCCCGGGTTGGCGCACGCGCGCGCCGGCAGTTCCAGCTCATTCGGCAGCCGGGGGTCCATGACATGGTCCGCACCGCCCTCCACTCGCACGGCGCCCTCCTCGGCAGCGCCAATGGAACGCAGCATGACGCCGCAAAGCACCCCGTACGGTGGTTCGCCGATGTATCAAGGCAACCGTTCACCGGGGTTCATGTCTGGCATGATGGGTGGGCTGATCGGCGCCGGACTTCTGGGTATGATGTTCGGCCATGGCTTCATGGGCGGCGGATTGTTCGGCCTGCTGGGGATGCTGCTGCGGATATTCCTGCTCGTCGTCATCGTGCGGTTCGTGTTCCGCCTGGTTGCCGGCGGACGTTCCCCGGCCATGGCGGGCGGCCCGAACATGTTTGGCGGCGGCGGGATGCAAGGCGCTGGCCCGGTCCCGGGCGGTTCGGGTCCGGCCGGTCCGCCGCCGATCGCCATCGCCCCCGCGGATTACCAGCAGTTCGAACAGTTGCTGCAAGGCATTCAAGCGGCCTGGAGCGCGCACGACCTGAACGGACTGCAAGTCATGGCAACGCCGGAGATGGTCAGCTACTTCGCCGATCAACTGTCCGAACAGGTCAGCCGAGGCGTGCGCAACTTTGTCACCGATGTCAGGCTGGTTTCCGGCGATCTGGCGCAGGCATGGACAGAGCGGGGGAAGGATTATGCCACTGTCGCGATGCGATTTTCGATGATCGACGCGACCAAGGACGCCGCCGGGCGCGTGGTGGACGGCAGCATGACAGAGCATGTGACGGCGACGGAGATTTGGACATTTGTCCGCTCCCGCGGTGGCCAATGGATACTCTCAGCCATCCAACAGGTTCGGTAGGCCCTTCCCGAGCGGCTGGGGCCGCTGCAAGGGGGGCCGCGATTGGCTGTCCGGGTCCAAACCGGTTGCCATCCAGCCCGTTGCGGCTATAGCTGACGGCCGCGTTTAGAAGGCCCGCTCCGATGTCCGCTCTCGATCCGATCCCGTATTCCGACGCCGCGTTGCGCCGTATTCTGTCCAGCGTACGCACGATCGCCATGGTTGGCGCCTCGTCGAACTGGAACCGGCCCAGCTACTTCGTGATGAAGTATCTGCAGGGCAAAGGCTACCGGGTGATCCCGGTCAACCCCGGCACCGCGGGCCAGGAACAACTGGGCGAGCGCATCTACGCCAGTTTGCGCGACATTCCCGAACCGATCGACATGGTCGATGTGTTTCGCGCCTCGGACGCTGTCGGGCCGGTGATGGACGATGCGATCGCGATCGGCGCCAAGGTCGTCTGGATGCAGTTGGGTGTCCGCAACGACGAAGCCGCCGCGAAAGGCGAGGCCGCCGGTATCGAAGTCATCATGAACCGCTGCCCGAAAATCGAATTCGGCCGCCTGGGCGGCGAGTTGTCATGGAGCGGGGTGAACTCCGGCATCATCCGCAACCGCCCGGCGCAGGCGCCAACCGACCGGCGCACGAAACCGCGGGCATTTCCCGCCACCAACATCGAATATGGATTTGAAACCCGCGCGGTGCATGCCGGCGCGGCGCCCGACCCGACGACGGGTGCGCGGTCCACGCCGATCTACCAGACCACGGCGTATGTGTTCGACGATGTCGACCATGCGGCGTCTTTGTTCAACCTGCATAATTTCGGCTATATCTACTCGCGCCTGACCAACCCGACGGTGTCGGTGCTGGAGGAACGGGTGGCCAGCCTGGAAGGCGGACGCGCGGCCGTCGCCGCCGCATCCGGCCACGCCGCGCAGTTCCTGGTGTTCGCCACGATGCTGGAGCAGGGGGACGAATTCCTCGCGTCCCGCAATCTGTATGGCGGATCGCTGACCCAGTTCGGCCTGTCGTTCAAGAAGCTGGGCTGGACCTGCCATTTCGTCGATCCGCTGGATCCGGAGAATTTCCGGCGGGCGCTGACGCCGAAGTGCAAGGCGATTTTCGTCGAAAGCCTGGCGAACCCCGGCGGTGTCATCGTCGATCTGGAGGCGATCGCCCGGATCGCGCACGCGGCCGGCATCCCGCTGATCGTCGATAACACGCTGGCGACACCGTATTTGTGCCGGCCGTTCGAATGGGGCGCGGATATCGTCACCCACTCCACCACCAAGTTCCTGGCCGGCCACGGCAACGCGATGGGCGGCATCGTGGTGGAATCCGGCAAATTCGATTGGGCACAGGGCGGCAAGTTCCCGTCGATGACGGAGCCGGAGCC
>JAJZEV010000031.1 GCA_021805665.1 Pseudomonadota bacterium | reverse complement strand
CATTGAAGTCCCAATGGCGCTGCTAGGGCCGGGCGAGCATTACGGTTTGCAGGTCGCGGGCGATTCAATGATCGAGGCGGGCATTCTGGAAGACGATACGGTGATCATCCTGAAGGGCGACACCGCCGAGAACGGACAGATCGTCGTTGCGCTGGTGGACGATACCGAGGTGACGTTGAAGCGGCTGCGCCGGCGGGGCAACTCGATTGCGTTGGAGCCCTGCAATGTCCGGCATGAGACGCGGATTTTTCCGGCGGATCGGGTGAAGGTCCAGGGTCGGATCGTTGCGCTGATTCGGAAGTACTGACGGGCTCCTGGTGAGGAGCGGGCGGTAGGCCAGAGCGAAATCGACAGTTCTCAGTCTGGCAGGTTTCCATCAGGGTCACGCGTTAGCGGGACCACGGCCTTGCCTGTCTGTCTTGGCCGGCACTTCGCCTGGCCAAGACAGACAGGCAGTCGCCAAGGTCGTCCCTGTGGCACGACCCGTCGGCCGCCTGCCGAACCCGGTTTAGATCGTCACGATCAGCGCATCCACGGCGGTGATCCGGTCGCCCGCGCAAATCAGCGGGTTCACATCCAACTCCGCCACGGTATCGCGATGGTCGGCGGCGAAACGGGATACGTCGCTGACGATTTGCGCCAGCCGGCCGATATCCACCGCTGGCATGCCGCGGAAGCCTTCCAGCAGTTTGATGCCCTTCAACTGGCGCAGCAGACCCTCCGCCTGCAGTGGAGTCACCGGGGCGGGGGACAGGGCGGTGTCTTTCAGAACCTCCACCAGGATGCCGCCCAAACCGACAACGATCAGCGGTCCGAACAACGGATCGTTACGCGCGCCGACGACCATTTCGATCCCCTGCGGAACCATCGGCTGGACCAGCACGCCATTGATGCGCGGCGCCGGTTCCACCTTATCGGCGTTCGCCATCACCGCCAGATAGCCGGCCCGCACTTCGTCCGCATTGCGCAGGTTCAGCCGGATGACCCCGGCCTCTGTCTTGTGCGGCAGGTCGGGGGATTCGACCTTGAGCACCACCGGGTAACCCAGTGCGGCGGCGGCGTTGACGGCATCGTCCTCGGACTGTGCCAGCCGTTCGCCAACCACCGGTATGTTGTAGTGCGCCAGCACATCCTTCGCCTGCCGTTCGGTCAGCGTTTTGCTGCCGGCCGCCGCGATCAGTGCCCTGGTTGCTGCAATAACCTCGGGCGAGGACGAAGCCACGGCTTGCGTTCCGGCGGCGCGCTTGTCCGCCCGCCAATTCCAGGCCGACAGGGCGGAGAAACAGGCCGGCATCGAGCGGAACAACGCCACGCGGTCGCATTCGTTTGCCTCGACCACACCCGGCCCGTCCTGCCATTCGGTCTGCCAGACGACGCACGCCATTTTGCCGTGCTGCTTCGCCAGCGCGTCATACACAAGCGGCCGCTTCGCCGACGGGGCGTACCCATAGGTCAGCGGCGAAACCAGCACGCCGTACTGCGGATCGCCCAGTAAGGCGCCGGCACAAATCTGCAGCGACTCCGGATCGCCCAGCACCTGCGCCGTCACGTCGCACGGGTTGCGGGAGGAACCGAATTCCGGAATGCGGGTCTCCAGGATCGCCTTCACATCCGGCATCGGCTGGGGCATCGGCACGCCGAACTGCTCCGCCCGGTCGGTCGCCATGATCGCCGCCCCGCCGGACGCGGCCACAACCGCGACGCCGCGAGCTTTCGGTGGCGGTGCCTTGGCGAAGAAAGACGCGGTTTCCAGCAGTGACTCGAAATCGTCCACCACGACCGCGCCGGCATGCTGGAACATCGCTTGGTATGACGCGTGCGATCCGGCCAGCGACCCGGTGTGCGACATGGCCGCGGCGGCGCCTTGCTCGCCGGTTGCCATCTTGAAGATGATCAGCGGCTTATTCGCCGCCCAGGCGTTCTCGGCCGCCAGCAGCAGGCGTTCGGGGGTTGCCATACCCTCGAACACGCACGCGATCGAACCGCAGGCGGGATCGGTGGCGAGGTAGTTCACGTAGTCGGCCATATCCACGTCGCAGGAATTGCCCGAGGTCAGGACGTGGCTGACCGCGTGGCCGCGCACGACGCCCTGCGCCAGCGCCATGCCCAACGCGCCGGACTGGCTGATGATCCCGACCGCGTTCTTCACCGGTTTGGGGATGGGCGTGATGTCCATGAAGGTAACGCGGCTGTCCAGCAGCGCATTCACCACGCCGATGCAGTTCGGTCCGACGATGCGCAGCCCTGTCTCGCGTGCGATGGCGGCGAGTCGCTCCTGCTGGGCGATGCGGTCTTCCTTGGCGGTTTCGCTGTAGCCGGAGGCGAAGATGATCGCGCCGCCGACCCCGGCCTTGGCGCAGTCCAGCACGATTTCCTCGACAGCTTCGCGGGGCGCGGTGATGACCGCGCAGTCCGGAACCTCTGGCAGGTCTGTGATGGCGGCGTAACATACCTGGCCGTTGATGGTCTGATACCGGCCGTTAACCGGGTACGCCCGGCCGGTATAGTGCGCCATGTTGGCCAGCACCTGCTTGCCGAATGAACCCGCCCGGGTGGAGGCACCCACCACCGCGATACTTTGCGGGTGCAACAACCGCGTGAGTTGTTCCCGGCTGTAAACGCCCGTTCGCTTGTTTTGCATTCCATCCGCCTGATTGACGTTCCCTAAGCGGACAGCATACTCACCGGTAGCCGATGGGCAAGTTCAGGGGGACGCACGATGGCATCGCTGTTCGATCTTTCAGGGAAAGTCGCGATTATAACCGGATCCACCAAGGGCATCGGCTTGGCTATTGCCACCCGCATGGCCGAACACGGTGCCACGGTGGTGATTTCCAGCCGCAAGGCCGACGCGTGCGAGGCGGTGGCCGCGACGATCAACGCGGCGGGCGGAAAGGCCGTGGTCATTCCCTGCCATATCGGCCGCAAGGACGAACTGCAGAACCTGGTCGAACAGACGGTCGCGCGTTGCGGCGGGATCGACATCCTGGTGGAGAATGCAGCGGTAAACCCGTATCTGGGGCCTGCTGCGGGAATGCCGGATGAGGCGTTCGACCGGGTCATGGGATCGAATATTCGCAGTAACGTCTGGCTGGCGAACATGGCCCTGCCGCACATCGCGCAACGCGGCGGCGGGTCGGTGATTATCATTTCGTCGATCGGCGGGCTTCGCGGGTCGTCGCAACTGGGCGCCTATGCGATTTCCAAGGCCGCCGACATGCAGGTCGCGCGGAATATCGCGGTGGAATGGGGTCCGAAGAATATCCGGGCCAACGCCATCGCGCCGGGGCTGGTGCGGACGGATTTCGCCCGCGCGCTGTGGGAAGATTCCACGCTGTACCGCAAGCGCACCAAGGACACGCCGCTTCAGCGGATTGGGGAACCGGATGAGATCGCGGGCGCGGCTGTATTCCTGGCCTCGGCGGCGGGGAGTTTCACGACCGGGCAGACGATCGTGATCGATGGGGGAACGACGGCGGGGTCGGTGGTGTCGCACGACGACTAGGGCGCGCCGCCAGATCGCCGCCACGCCATCGCCGTCAAAGCCGGCCATCCTCGCCCCGCCGTACCGTTCGCTGATCGCCACCTCCGACGAGATACCGGTGCGCGTGGGCAGGCGGCTACCGTCATGCCGCTGGGTCTGGATGTCTTGATGGTGCCGAAGTAATGTGCTCGGAGCGGGTTAATCATTCGTTAACTATTCGCGGCCTATAGTCTGCTTCACCGCCGGAGAGCAGATCATGCAAGCAGTCGTTGACGAACTCGCAAGCCAAACCTTGGCAATCCGCGGACGATCGTTTCAGATCTATGACAATCCGGTCGTCGCCGCCGGGGCCGGCGAATTCGCCAGCGGATTCGAGGAAGGCACGCTCCGCTTTTTCGATGCCGTGCTGCCACGCTGTGACCGGATGATCGATTGGGGCGCCTATGTCGGGTTTACCACACTGTACGCCGCCAGCCACGGTGTGGAGGTCTCGGCATTCGAGCCAAGCAGTACGAATTTCCAGTATCTGTCGGCGAATATCGCGGTCAACCGGGCCCTTGCGCCGCAAATCCGGTTGTATGGCCATGGGGTCGGCCCAACTGACGAGTCGGTGGAGCTTTATGCCAAAGCGTATGCCGACAGCGGATCATCGGTGTTCGAGGTTGTGGAACGCGGGCAGCCCGTCGCCGGACGCAGTGCCGGCAGGATCGAACTGCGGGCCGCGGCGGATATTCTGCGGCTCGTCGGCGTCAACGGCCGCACCCTGCTGAAAATCGACATCGAGGGTGCTGAATACGCCGTGCTGCCCGCCATCGCCGGGATTTTGGCCGAATGCAAGCCTTGGCTGCATGTGTCGTTCCATCCGTTCAACCTCGCCGCGGGCAAGGATCCGTATGAAGCAACGATCCACCGGTTGCGCTCGGCCTTGGAAGCAGCCGAGGCAACCGCTTGCTATCGGTTCCTGCACCTGTTCCTGGACGGGGGCTGGTGCAGCATCGGGCCGGACGACCGCGCGGCGTTTCTGCGCCGGTATCTGCTGCAACCGAAAGTCGTGCCGCGTGTTGCCTCGCCGCAATACGGGTTTGTCGATGCCGTGGCGTTCTCCGATGAACCGCTGCCGCCGAACGCCTAAACCTTGAACGCCGCGATCGCTTTTTCGTCGAACGTCAGCCCAAGGCCGGGTTTATCTGGCAACATCAGCAGGCCGTCCTCGATCGCCGGAGTTTCCTCATACAGCGCCAGCATCCAGGGCATGTATTCCACCGTCAGTCCGTTGGGGCAGGCGGCAACCAGGTGCAGCAGGATTTCCGGCATCACATGGCTGACGATGGGCAAATTGAACGCCTCCGCCATCCCCGCGATCTTCATCCACTGCGTCACGCCGCCCGCCCGGCAGATATCGACCATGACGATATCGACCGACCTTGCCTCTATCATGTGACGGAACGGTACTATGCCCCAGACGTATTCGCCGCCGGCGACCGGGGTTTTCAGCGCGGCGGTAACCCGGGCGAGGCCGGCGTAATCGTCGGCGGCGGTGACATCTTCCAGCCAGAACAGCCCGACATCCTCGACCTGGCTGCCGATGGCGATTGCCTGTTCCGGCCTCCATCGCTGGTTGATATCGCACATCAGATCGATATCCGGTCCGATCGCCTCGCGTACCGAGCGTACGCGGCGCACTTCCTCGGCCGGTGTCGGGTTGCCGGGCAGGGCCATCTGGGTCTTCATCTGCCTGAAGCCCTTTCGCACCAGGATTTGTGCCGCCCGTTGCGCCTGATCGTCGCTTAGCCCGCGCCGGAGGGAGCCCGAGGCGTATGTGGCCACCCGATCCCGGTGCCCGCCAAGCAGTTTCCACAGCGGCTGATCCAGCGCCTTGCCCTTGATATCCCACAGCGCGATGTCGATCGCCGCCAGCGCCAGCGTGAAAATGCCTCCCGGGCCGCAGGAATCCCCGGTACCGGCCCGCAGCTTGGCGACGATTTTCTCGATGCGCAGCGGGTCTTCACCGATGGTCAGTGCGGCGAGTTCCTCAACCGCCACGCGCAGGCTGCCGGTCATCCTGCCGCCGTAGAAGGTGATGCCGATGCCCTCGATCCCGCTGTCGGTGCGCAGGCGCAGAGTCACCACCGGGCGGGTGCGGCCCGCTTCCTCGGGCATGTTCGCCAATGGGTCGTCTTCGGGAACCCGCAGTGTTGCGGCTTCGTAACTGGTTATTTTCATGACGTTTCTCCGGCTGGCGACTAACCGTAGCGGCAGTCCGTGCCGCGGGCAAACGCCCGGCAGACCCTTTCCGTATCGCAACCGGGGCAGGTCGTGGTAAGCCATGCGGCGTTGAGATCGTCGTTTTCCGGGGCTGCATGTCGAACCGAATTCCGCTCACTGTTCTGGCCGTTTTGCCGTTTGCCCTGTCGTGCGGGATCGCGTTGGCGCAATCGGATATTGCACCGGCGCCATCCCCCTTCGCGCCCGGAGATCTGAAGCGGCCGATTTTTGAGACGGACAAGCCGGAATACGGGACCGCGGACAAAGGCCCGGATAGCGCCAACACCGTGCTGGCGGAGGTCGACGGGCGATCCATCACGCTGGGCGATGTCGCAGACGCCATCGGGAAGCTTCCCGCCAACGTCGCCGTGCTGCCGTTTCCCGACGTTTATCCGGGGGTTTTGTCGCGGCTCATCAGCCAGGAGGCGCTGGTGATCCGGGCGCAGCAGGCCGCGATGGATGAGAATGCCGCGGTCAGGCGGCGGATGAAGGCCGCGTCGGACCAGGTGCTGGCGAACGAATTTCTGATCCGTACACTGACGCCGGCGATCACCGAGGCGGCTTTGCTGGACCGGTATAAGACCGAGATCGCTGGTAAACCGGGGCCGGAGGAGGTGCATCTGCGGGTGATCATGCTGCCCACCGAACAGGCAGCGGACGATATTATCCAGGAACTGCGTGCGGGGGCGGATTTCGCGGCGCTGGCGAAAAGATCGAGTATCGATACAACCGCCTCGGCTGGCGGCGACGCCGGTTTCGCGACGCTGGACGTTTTAACCCCAGAGGTCGGCGCGGTTGTGTTTGCGATGGAACCCGGGCACTTCACCGCGTTTCCGGTGCGCGGTGCCGGAATCTGGTTTGTGCTGAAGGTGGAGGAGAGACGGCGGCAGGCAACCCCGCCGTTCCTGCTGGTTCGGGAAAAACTGCGCCAGGAACTGATGCGGGAGGCGGTTCCCGCTGCGATTCAGTCGGCGGTCGCCGCGGTAACGGTTCGTCAGTACGATATCACCGGCAAAGATGTGAGTGCGG
>JAJZEV010000276.1 GCA_021805665.1 Pseudomonadota bacterium | reverse complement strand
TGCGCGAGGAGATCGAAGCGCTGGCCATAAGCGCGCGTAAGTTCGCCGAACGAATCCATACGCCGCATAACGCCGTCACGGAGATCATGAACGGCGAGCGTTCGATCACCGCCCAGATGGCGATCCGGCTCGCGCAGGCTTTCAGCACAACACCGCAGTACTGGCTGAACCTTCAAACAATCTACGATCTGAAACGGGCTCGCGCCGAGATGACTCCTGAAGCCCTGCGGATTGAACCATTCGTGGCGGCCTGATACCCGCCGCACAGAGGCAGGCGTCGTCGCTCGGATAGAGGGAGCGAAAGGCTAAACGTGGCGTCGCGCAACGAACGGGTGTCCGCGTTGACGACCAGCACGCTCACCATGCGAGTTGGTCCGGTGTTTGCCGTTCGCGATTCAGGTCTTCGTGCCTGTAATCCCCGAAAATGCCACGCGCCTTGAGAAAGCCGCCGAGTTCGGCGTGGGTGGTAAAGCCGAGAAGGAGGCGCGGTTCTGTATGGATCAGCCGGCCGGCTAACGCGTCGGGATGGGTAGCGTCACGTTCATGGCCGGATGGGTGTTCGCTAAGTCTATTTCAACGCATCTCATTTTTGGCATTTTCAAAGTGAGGGACTACCTTTCATTGCCACCGATTGACCGGCCTTACGCTTGCTGCAAGGAATGTCTCGGGCAAATCGGTCTGGAAACCGGACGGGCCCAAAGGGAGAGACAATGGCCAGCGAGACGATCCTGCCAGGAGCGGAGCCTTTCCTGTTCGAGGGCAATGACACCGGCGTATTGGTAATTCATGGCTTTACCGGCAGCACGCAGAGCATGCGTCCGCTGGGCGAGGCGCTGAACCGCGCGGGCTTCACCGTCAGCGGGCCGCGCCTGGCTGGCCACGGCGTTTCGCCAGAAGCCATGGCGCGAACGGGCGCGCGCGACTGGGTTGCGTCCGTCGAGGCAGCTTATGCCGATTTGCGCGCGCGCACCGCCCGGGTGTTCGTGACCGGCCTGTCGATGGGCGGCACACTGACATTATATATGGCGGGGATGCACGGTGCGGACATCGCCGGGGCGATCCCGATCAACGGCCTGGTCAGGCTGGACTCGCCGGACATGGCCGCGATTACCTTCGCCGCCGGCATGCCGGCCACGGTGCCGGGTATCGGATCGGACATCAAAAAGCCGGGTGTGCGCGAACTGGCCTATGCCGAGGTGCCGGTGCCCTGCTTTGCCGAGATCCACGCCCTATCCAGCGTGACCCATGCGCTGCTGCCGCGCGCGGTCTGCCCCATGCTGATCGTCACCTCCCGCGAGGATCACGTCGTGCCGCCGGAGAACGGCGATTTCATGGCCGCCCGGCTCGGTTCCTCGCGGATCGAGCGGCTTGCGCTGGAGAATTCCTATCACGTCGCGACCATCGACAACGATGCCGGGCTGATCGCCGAACAATCGATCCGTTTCATCAAGAGCATCGCCGGCTGAAAACCAGAAAGCGGGAGAAAACCATGCAAGCACGAACCACGGCGAAAACCATCGCCGGGGCGGCCCTTGGGCTCGCCATGACGGCCCTGCTGGCCTCGCGGCCGGCGGCGGCACAGGACAAGACGGTAACGATGGGGGCGATCCTGCCCTTGTCCGGCCTGTTCTCCACGCTCGGGCCGCCGGAACGCGACGCGATGCAGATGGCGGTCGAGAAAATCAACGCTGGCGGCGGCTTCGCCGTCGATGGCCAGAAGTACAAGCTGGCGCTGAAGGTGCTGGACGACGAATCCACCGCGGCCACGGTGGGCATCGCGGCATTCCGTCAACTGGTACAGGTGGACAACGTCCCGGTGCTGGTGCTGGCGGACAACACCCGCAACTATGCCTCTCTGTTGCAGCGCTTTCCGTTGCCGTTGCTCAATATCCTGGACAGCACGTATCCCAGCATCCTGGATGTGGACAAACATGTGTTCCTGCTGCGGTCAGACACGCCGGCCTATGTGCCGGGCGCGGTCTGGTATCTGGCGAACGTGCTGCACAAGAAGCGCATCGCCTGGATCGGGTCGGCTGCCGACCCATATTCCACGGGCATTGAAACGTGGGTGAAGAAAGCCGCCGCCGAATACGGGGTGGAGATTGTGGCCGATGTCAATTATCCGCCCGGAACAACGAATTTCTCGCCGTTCATCCAGACGGCGATGGCCGCGAAGCCGGATGCGATCTACCTGGGCGGCGTGACGCAGGAAGTGCTGCCGGTGGCCAAGCAGTTGTTCCAGGCTGGCATCCGCGACCTGCCGGTCTTCCATAACTCGGGGGCCACGCCGACTCAGGCCAAGCAGATCATCGGCGAGGATCTGTATAACGACGTCATGGCGACGAACTACGACTTTGCCGGCACCCTGCCCGAAACCTCCGACAATCCGGCGACCAAGACATTCTATAAGGACTTCCTGGCCCGGTACAAGGAATATCCCGACGATCTGACGATGTGGGCCTACGACGCCCCCTACGTGCTGATCGGCGCCATGCAGAAGGCTGGCAGCGTGACCGACCGGGAGAAGATCTATCAGGCGATGCTGACCCAGACCGTGCCGCCGGAGACGATCAGCGGCTGGATGCCGGCGGATGGCGGCAAGCTGTTCCACGGCCGCGACGCCCAGACACTGTCGGAAGGCGTCAGGTGGTGTACCGCGACGAAGACAATCGCACCCGCCTTCCTCTACTTCATGGACGGCCTGAAGGTGACCGACCAGAAGATCGTCGAGAACGGCTGCGGGGGGTAGCGGCTTTTGCTGCAACAGGCACTGGTGAACGGCGTCGTCCTGGGCGCGCTGTTCGCCCTGCTCGGCGTCGGCCTGACCTTGGTGTACGGGGTGATGGACGTCCCGAATTTCGCCCAGGCCGGTGTGGTGACGCTGGGTGCCTATATCATGGTGACCCTGCATCAGGCCGCCCATTGGCCGTTCTTCCTGGCAGTGGCGGGCGGAGTGGTGGCGGCGGGGCTGATCTCGGTGGCCACCGAGCGCTTCGCGTACCGGTTCGTGCGGACGCGGCCGCTGGCGGCGCCGGCGGTGGCGCTGGGGCTGCTGCTGATCCTGGATAACAGCGCGCTGGAACTGTGGGGCGGCGACCATGTATCGCTGACGCCGCCCTATGGCGCCGGGCTGATCCAACTGGGCGGCATGACCGTGCCCGCGGTCGGCGTGGCGCTGGTGTTGACGGCGGCGGTGTCGATGCTGCTGCTGTGGCTGTTGCTGACACGCACCGGGATCGGCCGGGCCATCCGGGCGGTATCGCAGAACCCCGAGGCGGCGGCCACTCTGGGCATCGAGTTAGAGCGGCAATACGTGACCGCATTCTTTATTTCCGGCGTGCTGGCGGGGTTGGCGGCGTTTGCCTATGCACCGACCTATGCGGTGTTCCCTTATATGGCGGATGGCGTGATCTTCGACGGGTTTGTCGTGGTGATCCTGGGTGGCCTGGGCAATGTATGGGGCGCGGCGTTGGGCGGCATCCTGCTGGGCCTGGTTGAAAGCCTCAGTGCGGTTTATGTCTCGGCTGCGTATCAAACCGCCATCGGGTTCGTGGTGCTGCTGCTGGTGATCGTGCTGCGGCCAGCCGGGCTGTTTGCTACCACGGCCCGGAGAGTCGCATGAGCCGAACAGGGGTCGCGAGACGGTGAAACGCGCATGGCCTTATGTCGGCATCGCCATAGTGACGCTGGCGATGTGGGCGCTGCTGGTCAGCGTGAACGCGTTCTATGCCGGGGTGCTTGCCAGCATCCTGATCTGGACGGTCGCGACCAGCGGACTGAACGTGATCGCCGGCCTGGGCGGTTACCCCAGCCTGGTGCAGGGCGCGTTCTATGGCATCGGTGCCTACGCCTCGGCGCTGGCCCTGATCCATGGTCAGAACCTGTGGGTGGCAACCATCCTGGCAGTGGCGGCCGCTGGCTTGGCCGGCCTGCTGATCGGGCTGGTGTTCGCACGAACCCGCGGACAGTATTTCGGCATGGGCACGCTGTTCTTCGGTGTGGTCGTTGCCCTTGTGCTGACCAACTGGACCGACCTGACGAAGGGGCCGCTCGGGCTGATGGTGCCGTTCGGCTTGGCCACCAACGACCAACTCGACTGGATCATTCCGCTGTCGGCGGGCGCCTCGCTGGCCCTGGTTCAGGCGCTGGGCACCTCGCGGCTGGGCCGGCGGCTGGTGACCGTACGCGCCGATGAGGATCTGGCCGAACATATCGGCGTGCCGACCGCGCGGACAAAGCTGGCGGGCCTGGTGATCTCGGCGATGATCGGCGGTTTCGCCGGGATGCTGATCGCCCAGTACAACGGCACCATCTCCCCCGACCTGTTCGACCAGACGGTAGGCTTCGTGATGTTCGTCGCGGTCGCGGTTGGCGGCGCTGGCCGGGTGCTGGGGCCGTTGGTCGGCAGCGCGTTCATCGTCGGCGTGCCGGACGTGCTCAATCTGCCCTCGGGGATCGGATTGCTGGTGGTGGGGGTGATCTTCGTGATCGTCGTCATCGCGATTCCGGACGGACTGATGGGCGGGATGGACGCGATCCGGCGGCGGCTGCAACGGCTCCGCACATGACCATCCTGTTGCGGGTCGATGGCGTCAGCAAGGTTTTCGGCGGGCTGCGCGCGGTCGATGAGATGGATTTATCGGTGCCCGCCGGTACGGTGTTTGGGGTGATCGGCCCGAACGGGTCGGGCAAGACGACTTTCCTCGGCCTGCTCAGCGGCACCCACAAGGCGGATGGCGGCCGCATCACGCTGGATGGGCATCGGATCGACGGGCTTGCCGCGCATCGCACGGTACGGGCCGGTATAGCCCGAACCTTTCAGACCACCCGGCTGTTTGCCGGCTGGACCCTCGGCGCCAACGTCGCCGCCGCCGCTCGGCCCGGGTCGCCACCACCGGACGACGTGCTGGCGCTGACCGGCCTGACCGCCCGGACCGGGCAGATTTGTGCGAACCTGTCGAACGCCGAACAGCGGCTGGCGATGATCGCCGTGGCATTGGCGACGCGGCCCAAGCTGCTGCTGCTGGACGAACCGGCCGTGGGCATGTCGCCGCCCGAAGCGGCATCGCTGTCGCGCACCATCGCGCGCATTCGCGACGAACTGGGCCTGAGCGTGTTGATCGTCGAGCACAACATGCACCTGATGATGAATCTGGCCGACCGGATCGTGGTGATGAACGCGGGCCGCAAGCTGGCCGAGGGCACGCCCGGCGAAATCCGCGCCAACCCGGACGTTATCGCATCCTATCTGGGAACCTGAAGATGGCTCTGCTGGACATCGCCGGGGTCAGCGTCCGCTTCGGTAACGTGCCGGCGCTGCGCGGTGTGTCGCTGTCGGTTGACGCCGGGGAGGCCGTGGCTGTCCTGGGTGCCAACGGCGCGGGCAAGACCACGCTGCTGCGCGCCATCATGGGCCGGGTGCCGGTCGAAGCCGGCACATTGACGCTGGATGGCGAGGCGATCGGCGACATGCGAACCAGCGGGCTGGTGGACAGGGGGCTGTCGCTTTGCCCGGAAGGGCGGCAGTTGTTCCCGGCAATGTCGGTCGAGGACAATCTGCTGCTGGGCGCCAATCGCGCCGTCATCCGGGTCGCGCGCGCCAGGCTGGCGACGATCTACGAGCGTTTTCCCTGGCTGCGGGAACGGCGCAGCGTTCTGGCCGGCGCGTTTTCGGGCGGCGAGCAGCAGATCGTGGCGATCGGCCGAGCGCTGATGGCGGCGCCGCGGCTGCTGTTGCTGGATGAGCCGTCCAGCGGGCTGTCCCCCGTCGCGATCGCGCGCGTGCGCGAAGTTCTGGGCCAGGTGCGAGAGACCGGGACCGCGATTCTGCTGGTGGAGCAGAACGTGCAACTGGCGGCGGCCATGACCGGGCGCGGCTACGTACTGAACCGCGGCGTGATCGCGGCATCCGGGGAGACGGCCGCACTGGTGGACAGCGAGGCGCTGGCGGACGCCTATCTGGGCGGTGCCGCCTAAACCAAACCGCCAGGCCATTGACACACGCCCAGTCGCGCGTTCCGGTGAACGGAAGCGACCGGGATCGTCGATCAGCCAGTTCCAGGGGGCGCGGACGCGCTGGCATAATTTGTTCTACCGCATGTGGTCCCCGACCTTCCCGGCCGGGTTCGGTTCGGGCGAACGGCGCGCGCAGGCCGCTGCTCGTGTACTCTGTCCGAGCACCCTGAACCGCAATGCCCATAGCTGCGCCCTCATGCGAGCCGGCGCCTCTGTGTGGGACGGGGAATTGCGCGGCGGGGAAGCGCCTGCGAGAATCGATGCCGTCACGGGCTGGTATGAATCCAGCCGGTAAATCCGTCAGCGATAATCGCAACCAGACAGAGCAAGGGACAAACCATGCAATTCCACATGATCGCGGGAGGGCCAAAGCCCGTGGCCCCCTTCAGCCACGCAACGGAAGCCGGCGGCTTTGTCTTCGTCACGGGGCAGATGCCGGACTCGCCTGAAGCGCCCGGGGTGCTGCCGGACGGTATCGTCGCCCAAACCCGGGCGGCGATGGCAAACCTGCGCACCGTTCTCGCCGGGCTGAACCTCGATTTCAAAGACGTCGTGATGGCACGTGTCTATCTGACCCGGTTCAAGGAGGACTATGCGGCGATGAATGAGACCTATCGCGGCTACTTTCAGGAGGGTCGCCTGCCGGCGCGGACCTGCGTCGGGGTCACCGGCCTTGCATACGACGCACTGATCGAAATCGACCTGGTGGCACGCCGGCCGGGTTAGTGCGCGCGGGTTGGCCGGGGCGTTAAACCAGCGCCTC
>JAJZEV010000232.1:8256-25271 GCA_021805665.1 Pseudomonadota bacterium | reverse complement strand
AAATGCACGCAACATTTATCCAACCCTTGTCACGATCTTCGCCGACGGAGGCTACGCGGGCGAAAAACTGGCTGCGGCCATCCGCCATATCGAGAACCTTGCCGTCGAAATCGTCAAACGCTCGGACCCTGCCAAGGGCTTCGTGGTATTGCCCAAACGCTGGATCGTCGAGCGGACGTTTGCTTGGCTCGGTCGTTGCCGCCGGCTTGCCAAGGATTGGGAAGCCTCCGTCGCCTCATCCAAGGCATGGCTGTTTATCGCTTCAATCCGGCGTATGACCCGAGCAATCGCAAGGGCTTGATGCTATTGGCAGCATTACGAGGCAGACTCTTACGTCGAAGGCTGCCGAGAGTCGATTTCAAAAATTAGCCGGGATGATGAAAGCGATCCTGCCAGATAAGGCAGCACACCCCGGCGCCGAGCTGACCCGGGCGGCGGGGACGGGGCGGCGCCCCGACAAATCCCACCACTTGCGGGTTGGGGCCTGACACCTTTAACCGCCCCGCCTGATCCTCGCGAATGTGAGAATGCCGTAGCTCCGAAAGACGAAAGCAGGATTGCGAATCTCGGGCCGACGCTTTGGAGTCTTCTCAGATTCCCGGGAAGGCATGCACCTTCTGCTATTGCCGGAAAGGTTCAGATGAAACTAGGTCGAGGCTTGAGACGGATACGCGCGATGCCCAGAAACGCCAATAAGGTGCCGAAAACAGCCAGGCTCGACGGCTCGGGTATTGTGCCAGCCGAGAAGCCGTCAGGCGCTGTGCCGTAGGCAAATGTGACATTGCTCACGTTAAGCGACGTAATGCTCGAGGGGAGGCCGAAGCCGAACACGATAGAATTTTGTAAGAGTGGATCACTGCTCGAAATACTGCTCGTTCCAGCATTATATGCACTGCCAACGAGAGAGAATGCTAATTGGGGTGTTCCCTTGGCGGCGAGGTTGGGCGGGTTTGTGCCAAACGGCGTCGGTTGGCCAAAGGACGGGGTCAAGGTGCTATACCCCGGCGCGGCAACACCGTACTGCGCCTTAGTCGAGAACGCAGTCGATGAGAACCCTGTTGCTGAAAATACGTAACCCCACTGGTTGCCGACATTGACCGGGCCGGTTGTGCAAAGCGTCACGGCGCTCGACGCACAAGCTTGGGGATTGACCAGTGCCGCCGGGGAGGACGCAGAGCTAGGCGTGATCGTTGGATTGGTTGCGATCGAAAAAAACAGACCGCTAAGCAGGTCAGGGTTCAAATAGTTCGAAAATGTCGACGTGTTCGTCAGCGTGATTTGAAGGTAAGTGGCGGTGCCGGTAGCCAGACTGAAAAACGCCGTGGCTGTATCGGTGTTTCCAGTAGAAGAATTAAGGACCGATCCTCCGAATGACTGCGCGCACAGGGTGCGCGGTTATGACAAAACAACCAAAGAGCAGAAGAGTTATTGGCTTCACTGCCACCCGCGCCATCCCCGACTAACATTTATCCGTGAGGCGTTTCCAGACACGTATCCAACTGCTACACGCATGAATTATGCCATATCCAAAATCACATATTTTTCCGTTAGTTAGATTTGGCCAATGCGGGCTGTGCGCATATAGTGTAAAAAAAATCGACACCTAAATCCATGGTCGCCGGACCAAACGTCTGGCAGACGCGAAGGTGGCCCATCGCTTGCTTGTCAAAGACAGTTGGACCGCCGCCACCCCGCTCTTTTTAGGGGCATCCGCTGGATCTATCTTCCGCCCATAGCCCGGCCCTTCGTGGATGGGGATGTATGTGGTCCCACCGCGGCCGTCCCGAGGCGTTTTTGATTGGTGAACATGTTGCGGTTCCACCAAGCGGGACAACCCGGAACCAATAAAGCTTTAGTATCCTTTCCCGCCGAGTGTATCATCTGGTGCGGGGGAAATGAGCCAGTTTGTGACGGAGCGTTATGCGAACCGAATCGTCGGCGTTCTCTCCTGCTACGAACGTATTGTGATCACGGCCAGGGTGCCGGTGATCTGCTGCGCTCGGGAGATCGGCTCACAGTTCTCCACCCGCATCGCGGGGACGTGCAGTAAGGACCGCGTCGGCAAGTCCTCGATCAAGACGTAGACCAAATCCGGCATCGTGCCGCGCATCGAGACCACAGCAAGAGACGCTTTCTTTTTCTAGCACCAGTGCAAGGTGGAACACCGGAACGGTCCAGTGACCCGCGAACTGGCGCCCGTCAAGACGAGAATCTACAACCTGATCGACCTGCGAGAGATATTGGTCGGCTGTAACCGAAGCTATCTGGCACAACTGTCCGCGCTGGACGACTTCTCCGCCGGCGTCAGCGCCATCGGACGGCTCAGCAAGCCGCGTTAAGCCGGAGAGAGAAAGATGAAGGTAATCAACTTCTTCGAACCGGGCGATGCCGCGCTGCTGCACGCGCTGCAAAATCCAAGGGTCAAAATCGCGGGTATCCGGCGGGCCGATCTTCGCACGGACCTCGGCGTGTTCTCTCAAAGCCGGCTGTCGCGGCACCTGCGCCGATTGCGCGACCTTGGCGTGATCAAGCGCGCCGCCGTGACCGACCGCTATTAACTCACCAAGGCCGGGTAGGCCGCCACAGCGGCCACGGAACGCCCAACCGAGGCCACCATCATTCGGAAACTGATTTGATGGGATTTTTTGATGCAGCATACGTCAAGGGGCAGGCGATAAGGGACTAAGGCGCTCTGCGTTCGGAAGCATGCTGAACCGGTTTGCCGGTGGACGTCACTATCCGCCTGGCGTGCTCGTCAAAATAGGGCGTAAGCCACCCGGGTAAGAGAAATATATAATGAAATTAACTATATATGGTTGGTGGAGGGGGTTGGATTCGAACCAACGTAGGCGCACGCCAGCGGATTTACAGTCCGCCCCCTTTAGCCACTCGGGCACCCCTCCACGCTGGGAAGCCGGGACTAAAGCCAAACCCCCCACCCTGTCAACGTGCTCATTGCTCTCGCTCGGGAATTGAATCGCCGGACCCCTCACAGGCCTCGTCAGCCCTCGGTCCAAACGGGTCGCGTCCCTAGTTTTCCTTGACTAAATTCCTACAACCATCTACAAATCCCAATAACCGGCACATCGCGGCATACTCAATCCGACCACGCTAGGGTCCACAACCATTCCAACCAATTCGTCCAAAAATGACACAAAAATACAATGTGGTGGCTTTTGAGGCATCCGTTAGACACTAAAATCGCCTCAATCCATCGCCGCCCCTTGACCCAGCCGTTCTTTTCCACGCACCTGCCGCCGCAACAAAAACACGCCCGGGACCAACGTCCATCCCTGCCATGGAACCCATACGGATGAGTACGCACGTCCCCGCTAAACACCCATCCTGGCTGCCGTCCCTGCTGGGACTGTTCATCGCCGTCGGCCCCGCCGCCACCGACATGTACCTCCCGGCCTTTCCGGCGGTGGAGGCGTCCTTCGGCACCGCACCCGGCACGGCCCAGATCACCCTGGCCACATGGTTCGCCGGTCTCGCGATCGGGCAACTGACCCAAGGCACGCTGTCCGACAGATTCGGCCGACGCATCCCGCTGATGGCCGGCTTCATGCTGTTCACTGTCAGCACCATCGGCTGCGCCCTGGCCCCCAGCCTCACCTGGCTGGCGATTTTCCGCACCATCGCCGCGTTCGGCGCCTCGGCCGGTATGGTCATCGCCCGGGCCGTGGTGCGGGACTTAAGTGAGGGGCAGGCAGCCGCGATCATGATGTCGCGGCTGGTCCTGGTCATGGGCGTGGCCCCGATCCTGGCGCCCACGCTCGGCGGGGCGATCCTCACGTTTCTCCATTGGCGCTTCATCTTCTGGCTGCTGGCATTCTACGGCACAGCCTGCGTCATCATCGCGTGGCGCGTGCTGCCGGAAACCCTGCCGCCGAACCGCCGCCTGCGCTTGCCCATCGCCGGCCTCGCCGCACGCTATGTCGCGATCCTGAACGAAAAAACCTTCCTGACCCACGCCATCATGGGCGGCTGCAGCACGTTCTGCATGTTCGCCTACCTGTCCGGCTGCTCCCCGGTGTTCGAGCTGGGGTTCGGCCTCAGCCCGTCCGGTTTCGCTCTGATCTTCGGGCTGTGCGCGGTGTCCCTGGTGGCCTGTTCGCAACTCAACGCCCGCCTGCTGCCGCGTTTCGGACTCGACTCCATGCTCACCCGGGTCGCGCGCGTGTCGCTCTGCGGCACAGCCGTGCTGCTGGCGGTGGCGTTCAGCGGCATCCATGTGCTGTGGGCGGTGGTCGCCCCGCTGGTGGTGGTGATCGGCTGTCAGGGCTTCAACAACGCCAATTCCACCGCGGGCGCCTTGTCGCGGCATTCGGCGCACGCCGGCAGTGCCTCCGCCCTGATGGGCACGTTTCAGTTCAGCCTCGGCGCCAGTTCCGGCCTTCTGGTCGGCCTGCTGACCGACGGCACCCCGCGCGGCATGGCAGCGCTCATGTTTCTTGGCATGCTCGGTGCGGTCATCGCCGACCGCTTCCGCCCCCGCCCGGAGTTCGCCCATCCATGATCGTCGGCATTCCCGCCTGCGCCAAAACCATCGCCGAGATGCCCTTCCACCAAACGCCCGCCCGCTATGCCAAGGCGGTGCTGAACGGCGTCGGCGCCCTCCCCATCCTCATCCCGCCCCTCGGCGAGCCCATGCTCGGTTTACTCGACAGCCTCGACGGGCTGCTGGTGCCGGGCAGCCCCAGCAACGTCCACCCCGGGCACTATCGGGGCGGCGAAAGCGAAACACCCGACTCCCATGACCTTGAGCGCGACAGCACCACCCTGCCGTTGATCCGCGCCGCCATCGGCAGGGGCATCCCGGTGCTGGCGATCTGCCGCGGCATTCAGGAACTGAACGTGGCACTGGGCGGCACACTGATCCAGCGGGTCCATGTGCAGCCGGATAAGATGGATCATCGCGGCGGTTCGGGGCCGCATGAAATACGCTATGGCCCCAAACACGCAATCGCCATCGCCGGCAGTCTGGCCCGCATCCTGAACGCCGACAGTA
This sequence comes from Pseudomonadota bacterium, assembly GCA_021805665.1. Taxonomy (GTDB): domain Bacteria; phylum Pseudomonadota; class Alphaproteobacteria; order Acetobacterales; family Acetobacteraceae; genus Rhodopila. Next base: position 20,260 of record JAJZEV010000232.1, on the reverse strand, counting down.
TTCAGGTGAATTCCTTGCACGGGCAGGCCATCGACCGGTTGGGTCAGGGACTGGTGGTCGAAGCTCACGCACTGGACGGGACCATCGAAGCCGTAGCGATGCCTTCCGCCCCGGGCTGGCTGCTGGGCGTGCAATGGCACCCCGAATGGGCGTTCGCCGCCAACCCTCACAGTGTTGCTATTTTCGCGGCTTTCGGCGATGCCTGCCGCATTCGGAAATCGTCTGACAAGAAGGCTGCCTGACAATGGATCTGCAACTCGCGGGCAAAACTGTCCTGATTACCGGCGGCTCGAAAGGCATCGGCAAGGCCGCCGCCGAAGTGCTGGCGGAGGAAGGCTGCAACCTGATCCTGGTGGCGCGCGACGCCGAACTGCTGAACGCCACCGCTGCTGAAATCCGCGCCAAGCGGCAGGTGAATGTGCGCACCATCGCCGCCGACCTGTCCAACGACGCCTCCATCCGAAAGGTCGCGGCAGAGGCCGGCGAGATCGACATCCTGGTGAACAATGCCGGCGCGATCCCGCCCGGCGATGTGCTGTCCATCGACGATGCCAAGTGGCGTCAGGCGTGGGATCTGAAGGTGTTCGGCTACATCTCGTTCTGCCGGGTGATCTATGGGCAGATGAAGGCGCGCAAGGCCGGCGTGATCGTCAACGTCATCGGCGCGGCGGGCGAGAAGTTCCCCACCGGCTACATCGCCGGCGCGGCGGGCAATGCCGGGCTGATGGCATTCACCAGGGCGCTGGGTAAGGGCGCGCCTGCCGATGGTCTGCGCGTTGTCGCCATCAACCCCGGCCCGGTGGAAACAGACCGGCTGGTGATGCTGCGGAAAGCCGAAGCCAAAGAGAAATGGGGCGACGAAAACCGCTGGCGCGAACTGTCCGCCAGCATGCCGTTCGGCCGCCCGGCCACCCCGCGGGAGATTGGCAACGCGGTGGCGTTCCTGGCCAGCCCGGCCTCGGGCTATACCACAGGCACGGTACTGACGATCGACGGCGGCGGCTAGAGCGCGGCCCGGGCGGGCGGGTTGCTCGCCCGGATCGCCACCAACGCCAACACCGCGATCACGGCACATACCCCGGCGTTGGCGTTGAAGCCCGACAGCGCCATGGCCTCTCCGCCGATCAGCGATCCCAACGAGATTCCCAGAAACAGCGCGCTGTTGTTCAAGGCCATCATCAGCGCACGGCGTTCGGGGAAGTCGCGTGCCAGCCCGGACTGCTGAGCCGGAAAATAGAACTGCGCAAAGACCGAGAGGACCAGCAGCAGGATATCCACCGAAACCCCGGAGCCGGCCCTGGCACCAAGCGCCGCCAGCCCCGCGGCAAGCCCGGCCGCGCTGACGGTCATCGTCCGCCGGGTGCCGAAGCGGTCCGCCAGTTGCCCCCCCAGCAGCGTGCCAGCCAGGGCGCCGGCACCGTAAAACCCGATAGCCCTTGCGATCTGGCCGGCCGAGGCACCGCCCAGCGTCAGCCAGGTCCCCAGGTAGGTATAGACACCGTACAGCGCAGTCGCCCACAGCACGGTCGGCAGCATCCGACGCCCGAGAAGCCAGTAGTTCAGCGCCGGCAACCGAACCCCCGCGGAATCACCGCGCCGGGGATCGGCTGGCCAAATCAGCCAGTTCCCCGCCGCCAGGCCAACGCTGAGCAGTCCCAGAACCACGAACGGGGAGCGCCAGCCAAGATAGGAAGCGACCACGGTTCCCGCCGGTGTGCCGACCGACAACGCCAACAGCAGCCCCGACACCGCGATCGCCATCCAGCTCGCCCGGCGGGCTGGCGGCGCGGCCTCGCCCACCCCGGCATAGATCGACGGCGCAACGCCCGATGCTGCCGCCCCCGCCGCGATCCGGGCAGCCAGCAGCCAGCCGAAGCCTGTCGCCGCCGCTGTCAGAAAATTGGCCGCCACGAAGCCCAACAGGCAGGCGGTCAGCGTCCGACGCCGCCCGAAACGATCCGCCAGTTGGCCGAACAGTGGGGCACCGAGCAAATAGGTCAACGAGAATACCGTCACGCTAAGACCGGCGGTACTGACGGAAAGGCCCCATTGGTCCGCGATACGCGGCAACAAGGGGGAGACGATGAACAGATCGGTGCCGACCACGAACAAAGTGATCCAGCCGCATCCCAGCCGCCACCGCGGACCCATGGCGTCAGACTCCGGCCAGCATAAGCGCGCTCGGATGGACGGTCACGGCTATAGCGACACGGCCATCAGGGCCGTCTCGATCGCGAGCCGTGTGAACGGCTTGGGGACGAACTCATCCATCCCGGCGTCCAGGCAGCGTTCCCGGTAGTTTTGATAGGCGCTGGCGGTCAGTGCGACGATCGGCGTGCGGGCGAACCCCGCGGCCTCGCGACGGCGAATTTCGGCCGTGGCCTCGAATCCGTCCATCGCGGGCATCTGGCAATCCATGAAGATGACGTCGAACCGGCTCTTTTCGTGCGCCGCCAGCGCCTCTACCCCGTCGGTAGCGGTGGAGACTGTCCATCCAAGGTTCTCCAGCACCCCGACCGCCACCATCAGGTTGATGGCATTGTCTTCCACCACAAGGGCATGGCGCGGGGAATGCTGCCTTTGGCTCCGCACAGGCAGCGCAACCTGGTGGCCAGGGCGGGAGTCCGCGCGCCCGGAGGCCGCTTCGGTCGCGGTCCCAAGCCTCACTATGCCGGGCTGCAGGCTGAAACGGGCTGTGAAGCGGAACGTGGAGCCTAGCCCGGGCTCGCTGCTGACCTCGATCGATCCGCCCATCAACGAGCATAAATCGCGGCAAATGCTCAGGCCCAGGCCGCTGCCGGAAAACCGCCTGGTGTTGCTGTCGTCCGCCTGGGTAAAGGCATTGAAAATGATCGCCTGATCGTCTTTGGAAATGCCAATTCCGGTATCGGTGACTTCGAACAGGAGAATGGCGGAATCCGATGTCGTTTCCAGCGGCGCCGCATGCACCGTGACCGAACCGGTGTCGGTGAACTTGATCGCGTTGCCGATCAGATTATTGAAAATCTGGCTTAGCCGCAGAGCGTCGCCCACAAGCGCGGTCGGCAGATTCGGTGCGACCCACAGCGACAGGTGCAGGTCCTTTTGGTTCGCAACCGACGTCTGCATATAGATCACATCGTCCAGCACCTTCCGAAGGTCGAATTTTCTGTGTTCCAGGGCAAGCTTTCCGGCCTCGATCCTCGACAGGTCGAGAATACCGCCGATAAGCGCCAGCATCGATTCGGCCGAACGCTGGGCCATTTCAACGAACATCTTCTGATTCGGCTGAAGTTCCGTTTGCAGCAACAACTCCACCATGCCGACCACCCCGTTCATCGGGGTGCGGAGTTCATGGCTCATGTTGGCCAGGAACTGGGATTTGGCCTGGTTGGCCGCGACCAGTTCCGCGGTTCTTTCCGCGACCCTGTCTTCCAGTGTGGAGTTCAGTTCCACCAGGCGGCCTTCCGCCTGGATCTGCGCACTGTGCCGGGTTGCGACCGCTTCGGCCATTTCGTTGAAAGACAAGCTGAGCTGGCCGATTTCGGACAGGTGGCTGTTGACCTTGTTGCGGGCCGCGTAGTTGCCGTTTCGCCACTCGGCGGCAACTTGCAGCAGATCCTGGATCGGGCGCTTGATGAAGAACCGGCCACCGAGCCAGGCGGCGTATATGGCGAGAAACAGTCCGGTCAGAACCAGCAGGATGCCGCGTCGCGTCACATGGTCGATGGAGGAGAAAGCGGCGGCTTTCGATTCGCCCGCGCTCAGGAAGAAATCCTTTGGTGGCAATGACGGCGGGACGTAACCAAATATACGGTCAACGCCGTCAACGCCGCGGGACTCCTCCCACCCGGTGGAGTTGCCGTCCATGATCGCGGCATGTCCCTTGCGCATGTTCTTCCCGACCAACGTCTCCGGGTTCGGCAGGCGCGCGATGATATTGCCCTCGCGATCCGCGATCAGGATCGATTGGGTCGGTGTCAATCCGCGTTCTTTCAGATGCTCGGACAGCCAGTCGAGATCCAGGCCAGCAAATACCACGCCAGTGACAGGGCCGTCGGCATCCTCGGAAAACCGCAGTGCAAATTGAATTTGCCTTTTGCCGGAGACCGGATCGACCCAGTAATTGCCGACCGCCAGATCGGTCTGGGCCATGGCCCGCTTGAAGAACGCTACGTTTGCGACCGATGACAGCCCGGTCGGGCGGCTGGTGCAGCGTACCCGGCCGGTGGGATCGGCAACCCCCAGTTCGCTGTAGTAGGGCGTTCTTGCGTTCAGGATACCCAGCAGCTTAGTGCAACCGTCAACATCCAGCGAACTGATGGGCGGAAGCTGGCTGATCACCTGGAGGAACTGGCGCGCGCCCTCTTTGATCTCGCCCATTTCGGCGCCAAATTGCTTGGTGATCTGTACGGTCTTGTTTCGTATGTCGTCTTCGCGGGAGTGGCGAAGATCGTATTCGTTATAGGACTGGATCGCGAGCGCCGGCATAACGGCGAGTAGCACCAGCACGAACATTTTCGTTGTCAGGCTGACCGACCACCGGTTTAGCGCGATCCAGCGGGCGCGGCAGAACGCCCGGCAACGAGACGCAAACCCGGGCGGGCTGCCCTCGGTCATGTCCCCGGCGAAAGATCAGGGGAAACCCGGGGTCGTACCGATGGCCCGGGGTTGCCCCCGGGGGAGGAGGCGCTTGCGTTCATCGGGCTGCGGGCTTGCTTTCATGCTTGGCGATCGTGGCCTGCACGATCCGATCCATAACGCCCCAGACGTCATCCAGCGCATCGGCCATGGTTTTTGCATCCTCGATCGTTTGGGCCAGCAGTTCCGGACGCCGTTCGATAACAAGCTGGGTGACCGCGATCGCTTCTTCGGCGTGGCGCTCCTCGACGCCCTGCGAGAAGCAGTCGGCGAAGTAAGGCTCATTGGGAACGGACGGAAAATGTACGGCCAGAGCGTCCGCCAGCGCCCGCATCCAGTCGTCCGACATCCTTTCCACGATGCACCACGGGCCAAGCGATCTCGCATATAACGTTTTTGCTAGTTGGACGAACTTCAAAGTGGCTGGATCGAGATAATCGGCCAGTTCCTCGGCGTCGCCGAAGTCTTCATCGCCGATAGGACACAAGGCGCCAATGTTCTTAAAGGCTCGTGTCAACTGATAATGATGCGTATCGCCGCCTGGAAGGCCGTCGTCGTCGACGAAAATTTGCAGCTTCCGCTTGCGCATCGCCGGACTGTCGAGATGCGGCAGGTAATAAACCGCTGCACGCGTCGCATGCATCGTGGCCTGATAAATCAGATACAAATCGCCGAGCATATGAGGGTCCGATGCTACTGTCGGCGAAAGATCTCTCAGGCGCTGAAAAAACGGCCTGTCCGATGGGCGGTGGGCCACAGCGATCGCTTCTATTACGGCAGGGAATTCCGTGACGGACGGCCCCTCCGACGTGGAGATTATCCCCGAAGAAAGCATACTTATTCTCCAAATATCATAGCTTATTTTGGGGATCTCGCGAAGATTAAGGTCGCCAAGCTGAACGCCCGCGTAGGGTCGAGCCAAAGCAATCGGATTTCAACCACTAACGTGCGCTTAAACGTCTGCCCTCCCAAGGCAACCTTATTTCAGGCTTCTATTCGTTTCGAAACGATGATGCAAATTAAAATTTCCGGCGCGTAACTGTAGGGGGTATCCTTGCCAAAAAGCATTCGATTTTTCATCAAGGGATCAAAAATTGTCACCAACTCGTCATTTCTGCAAGGATTGGGCGGTTGCGCCCCTTCGTGCGCTCCGGGACTGAAAGCAACCGGGGCTTTGCGGGCGGTATTCAACTGGTCTCGCCCGCGGAGCGGCGGCTGGTGAGAACCGATTCCGCCGCATCCCTCAGTTCGCGGGCAGCGGCACGACCGGCCGCCGCCCGCCGCCGGGCATATAGCGGGCCAGATACGGCGGTACGACCAGTTCCACCGGGCGCGGCACGATTCCCAGATCGGACAGTCCAAGCGCGCCAGCCGACACCACGTTGTCCTTCGACAGCATGATCAGTTGATCCGGGGTCAGCGGCTTACCGGGAACATACTGCATCGCGCAGGCCTGCATCCTGGCGATACCCATCGGAATGTCGATCAGCCGCCGATCGCGTTTGGTCTGCTTCAGGATGAACGCCAGTATCTCCCGGAATGTCCATACGCGCGGGCCGCCCAGCTCGTAGGTCTTGCCCTCGGTCGTCGTCGAGGCCAGTGCGGCCATCGCGGCGTCGGCGACATCGCCGACATAAACCGGCTGCATCTTCGTGCCGCCCGAGATCACCGGCATAATCGGGGACAAGCGTGCAAGCCCGGCGAACAGATTGAAGAACTTGTCCTCCATACCGAACACGACAGACGGACGCAGGATCGTCGCCGCCGGGAACGCCGCCAGCACCGCCTGTTCCGCCTTGCCCTTGGTCGAGGCATAGCGGCTGGGGCTGTTGGGGTCGGCGCCAATCGCGGAAATCTGGATCAGCCGCGTCACGCCGGCCGCCGCCGAGAGGCGGGCAATCCGCTCCGAACCCTCGGTATGCACTGCCTGGAACGACGCCGTCCGGCTGTCGGTAAGCAGGCCCACCAGATTGACCACGACATCGGCACCCTGGATCGCGCGATGCACCGCGGCCTCGTCCATTACCGAAGCGGCCAGCGGCACGATCTGACCGACCGAACCCATCGGTTTCAGGAACAGGGCGGCTTCGGGATCGCGCACCGCCACCCGCACGATGTAGCCCTGCTGGGCCAGCCGCTTGACCACGTAGCGGCCGATAAAGCCGGAACCGCCGAAAACTGTCGCTACCCGCCGCGTCGCCATCGTCCTGGTCTCCTATCCGTGGGGGTCTGATACCCCCGGCGGGGCCGGTCCTCAAGACGGGTCGCATAATTATCGAAAACAGCGGTTGACGAGTGGCCTGCCGGCGGCTACATCGCCGGCCCACCCTGAGTTCGCACGGTTCGCGGACAATCGGTTGCCCAGATGGCGGAATTGGTAGACGCGCAGGTTTCAGGTACCTGTGGCCGCAAGGTCGTGGAAGTTCGAGTCTTCTTCTGGGCACCAAACTTTATCTCATGAGCATCACACAGTTCATGCCGAACGGCACACTCCACCTTTACCGGGACGACCTCCCCGAGGGTCTCTCGCTCGGTTCCGTCGTTGCTGTCGATACCGAGACGATGGGGCTGAACCCGCATCGCGACCGGCTTTGCCTGGTGCAGATGTCAGGCGGCGACGGGCACGCCCATATGGTGCAACTGATCCCGCCCGAACGCGGTGGCCGCGGCTTCGACGCCCCCAATCTGAAGCGGCTCATGAGCGACCCGGCGGTCGTGAAGCTGATGCATTTCGGCCGGTTCGACGTCGCGGTTCTGCAGCACTCCCTGGGCGTTACCGTGACCCCGGTGAAATGCACCAAGATCGCCGCCAAGCTGGTCCGCACCTTCACCGACAAGCACGGCCTCAAGGATCTGTGCAAGGAACTGCTGGGCGTCGATCTGTCGAAGCAGCAGCAGTCGTCGGACTGGGGCGCCACGGACCTGACGTCCGACCAACTGGCCTATGCCGCGTCCGACGTGCTGTATCTGCACGCGCTGTGGGCCAAGCTGGAAGCGATCCTGATCCGCGAAAACCGCCTGGAACTGGCCGAATCCTGCTTTGCCTTCCTGCCGGTGCGCGCGCGGCTCGATCTGCTCGGTTACGAAGAGCCCGACCTGTTCGCCCATCGCAGCCGTTAACAGGGCGCCACGATTATCATGGCACCCGGAATGGCCAACGCCCACCGACAGGGCGCTGGCAAAACGGAGCCCGCCCCGGCAGCGGGCTAGGCCGCCCCATCACTGGCAGGCCAGACACTCCTCATAATCCGTCTCATTCCCTGCCCCAGAAGCCATTGCCACCAGCGGCAGCCGACCCTGGTCATCGTTCGCCGGCAGGGTTGCCCCCAGCATCGCCCCGGTAAACGCCGCTGGGGCAACACCGCGATCGCTGACCGTATCGGCTCGGGCGATGGACAAGCTGCGGCAGTAGTACAGCGACTTCACGCCCTTCTTCCAGGCCATGAAGTGGATCTGGTGCAGATCGCGCTTATGCACATTCGCCGGCAGGAACACGTTCACCGACTGACTTTGGCAGATGAACGGCGCGCGATCGGCCGCATGCTCCACGATCCAGCGCTGATCCAGTTCGAACGCGGTCTTGTACACCGCCTTCTCCTGCTCGTTCAGGAAGTCCAGGTGCTGCACCGACCCTTTGGTCGTGGTGATCGACGACCAGACCTCATCCGTGTCGTAGCCCTTTTCCGCCAGCAGCTTCTGCAGATGCCGGTTACGAACCGAAAAGCTGCCGGACAGTGTCTTTTGCAGGAACACGTTGGCCGCGATCGGCTCGATCCCCGGCGAGGAGTTCCCCGCGATGATCGAAATCGACGCGGTCGGCGCGATCGACAGCTTGTGCGAGAATCGCTCGTTCACGCCGTATTCCTCGGCGTCCGGGCAGGCCCCGCGCTCCTCGGCCAGCACGATCGAGGCTTCGTCCGCCTGCTTGCGGATGTGCTTGAAGATTTTCTTGTTCCAGACCTTCGCGACCACGCTTTCCCACGGCACGTTCAGCGCCTGCAGAAACGAATGGAACCCCATTACGCCCAGCCCGACGGAGCGTTCGCGCATCGCCGCGTATTTGGCCTTTTCCATGCCCGGCGGTGCGCGGTCGATGAAGTCCTGCAGCACGTTGTCCAGGAAGCGCATGATGTCTTCGATGAACGTCGGGTGATCTTCCCACTCCGCCCAGTTCTCCAGGTTCAGGCTGGCCAGGCAGCACACCGCGGTGCGTTCTTTCCCATGCTGGTCTTCGCCGGTCGGCAGGGTGATCTCGCTGCACAGGTTAGAGGTCTTGACCTCCAGCCCGGCCAGCTTGTGGTGTTCAGGCCGGGCGTTGTTGACGTGGTCGGAGAAGACCAGGTACGGCTCGCCGGTTTCGATTCGGGCGGTCAGAATCCGCACCCACAATGCGCGCGCGGAGATCGACCGCACGACGGAATGGTCTTTCGGCGACCGCAGCGCCCATTGGCTGTCGGTTTCCACCGCCCGCATGAAATCGTCGGGGATCTGGATGCCGTGGTGCAGGTTCAGCGCCTTGCGATTCGGATCGCCACCGGTGGGACGGCGAATTTCGATGAATTCCTCGATCTCGGGATGCCAGACCGGCAGATACACCGCCGCCGACCCGCGTCGCAGCGAGCCCTGGGAAATCGCCAGGGTCAGCGAATCCATCACCCGGATGAACGGGATCACGCCGGAGGTCTTGCCGACCGCGCCGACCTTCTCCCCGATCGAGCGCAAATTGCCCCAGTAGGAGCCGATGCCGCCGCCCTTGGAGGCGAGCCACACATTCTCATTCCACAGGCCCAGAATGCCTTCCAGGCTGTCATTGGCTTCATTCAGGAAGCAGGAGATCGGCAGGCCCCGATTGGTGCCGCCATTCGACAGAATCGGGGTCGAGGGCATGAACCACAGCTTGCTCATATAGTCGTACAGCCGCTGTGCATGAGCCTGGTTGTCGCCGTATTGGGAGGCGACGCGGGCGAACAAGTCCTGAAAGTCCTCACCCGGCATCAGATAGCGGTCGGTCAGCGTGGCGCGCCCGAAATCCGTCAGCAGGGAGTCCCGGGTCCGGTCCACTCCGACCTGATAGCGACCCGGCATTTGTACGGCATCAAGCACGGCGGACTCCCCTGTCATCGTCATAGCGCGAATAAACATTCTCCCTCATGTGCCTGGATTCGCTGCAAACCAGATATGGGCCGAACGACCGATCGCATCCACTATATGAAGCATTTGTGGCCGGATTGTCACGCTCTAATCTCGCCATCCAGAACACGACTCTAACGATTGAACGTCTCTCATCCCATTAGACATTTCGTGGTGCAGGGCGTTCCCTCCATGTTCCAAAGGTTCGGGGATACCCGTCGAACGCTATGCGAACCCGTCGAACCGCATGAATGTCCTGGCGTCGACGCGTTCGGTCAGCAGGGTGTTCTCCGCCGCGTCCGGATCCGCGTAACCGAGCGCCATGCCGCAGACCACGGTTTCTTCGTCGCCCAGGCCCAGGACTGGCCGGATGGCCTTATGATAATGTGTCCAGGCGGCTTGGGCGCAGGTGTCCAGGCCTCGGCCGCGGGCGGCGGTCATGACGTTTTGCAGGAACATGCCGTAATCCAGCCAGGATCCGGTCGCCAGCCGCCGGTCGATGGTGAACACCAAGCCGACGGGCGCATCGAAGAACTGGAAATTCCGGCGATGTTGCGCCTTCATTTTTGCTGCCTCGCCCTTGGCGATACCCAGCTTGCCGTAAAGGCCCCAGCCAACCGTCCGCCGCCGGCCCAGATAGGGTTCGAAGAATGCGTCCGGGTAGTATTGGACTTCCTGCTGGTGGCCCTTTTCCTCGGCATCGAACGCGGCTTGCACGGCAGCGATCACCGCGTCCTTCGGCCTGCCAGCCAGCGCGTAGCCGCGCCAGGGCTGCATGTTCGTGCCGCTGGGCGCCCGGGCGGCGACGTCCAGGATCGCCTCCACCGTTTCGGCCGGCACCGGGGTGGGCAGAAACCGGCGGATCGACCGGCGGGAGGCGATGGCATCGTCAACAACGGCATTCATGAACGGGCTTCCAGTTTGGCGATAAAGGCACGCAGCGCGGGCGCCCATTTGTCGGCATCCGCGCCGGATGCCAAGTGGCCATGCTCGCTGTCGATTTCCACGTATTCGGCCTCGACCCCAGCCGCCCGCAGGTCCGCCATCACTCCCGGCGCCAGACTGGGCGGGAACAGCGCATCGGTGCGCGAGAGAACATACAGAACCGGGACCCTGATGCGTTCGTAGTGTCTGGTGATGTCATAGGTTGCCATCGCCTGACCCAGAATGAACAGGGAGTTCGCGTCGAACACCTCCGCCCACGCCGCGGCGATCCGGCGCAATTCGACGTCGGGGTCGGCGAAGCGCTCAGCCAGACTGGTCCGCAGCCCATAGCGCGTCAGGGTGTCCACCCGCAGGTCGGTCAGCGTTTCCCGCACGCCGCCCTTGTCGTAATAGTCGCCGCCGTTCCAGTTCGGGTCTTTCTCGAACCATTTCAGCAGCCCCTCCACCCGATCCGATTGCGGGGGCAGGGGGGACGTCACGACCGGCGCCACCCCATCCATGAAACCGGGAAACGAAACCGCCCATTGGAACGCCTGGAAGCCGCCATAGGACGGACCCACCACGGCACGCAGATGCGTCACGCCAAGATGGTCCAGCAGCCGCTTCTGCGCGGCGACGATGTCCGTCACGGCAATTTTCGGAAATGACGATCCGTACGGCCTGCCGGTGTTCGGGTCGATCGACGCCGCGTTGGTCGATCCGAAGCTCGACCCCAGCATGTTGGAACACACGACATAATAACGGTCGGTGTCGATCGGCGCGCCGGGGCCGACCAGCGTACTCCATGCGCCCTCCGAGGACGCGACGCCCGGCTCGATCATCCCCGGGCCGCTGGTGTAGCCGTGCGTGACCAGGATGGCGTTGCGCCCGTCCGCCGCCAGTTTGCCGCGAGTGACATAGGCCAGGGTTACCCGGGGCAGGGCGCCGCCGCCTTGCAGCGGCAAATCCGCAAAAGAGAAGCTTTCCCGAACGATATCGGACATAGATGGATTCCTCCCGTGGTTGGGGCCAGATTGCCATCGACTGGCATCGCGTGCCAATCACCTGCCAGGTCGAACCCAAAGGGATACCATGAAGCATTTGACCGGACCCGCGCTTTGCCTTGCCATGATGACCCTGGCCCTCCCGGCGCGGGCCGCGGATTTGACCGTTGCGATGCACAAGGTAACGCAGGACGGGACCGGCGCCGACCTTGGCACGATTGCCATTACAACCGCACCGGAAGGCGCGGTTTTTAAGTTGCAGCTTCATGGGCTGCCCCCCGGGCCGCATGGCTTTCATGTCCACGAAAACGATAACTGCGGCCCAA
>JAJZEV010000232.1:0-7751 GCA_021805665.1 Pseudomonadota bacterium | reverse complement strand
ACGGCCAACGCTTTTGCCTCCTTAAACCAGTTGGCGCCTGGCCGGATCGATTTTGGCGTTGGCACCGGCTTTACCGGCCGGCGCACCATGGGCCTGGGTGCGATGAAGCAGTCCGATATGGAAGAATTCATCCGTGTCGTCATGGCCCTGCTGGACGGCGAGACCCCGGACTTCGAGGTCGATGGCGGCCGGCACCCGATCCGCTTCCTGAATCCGGAACTCAAGCTGATCAACCTCCGTGACGAGGTAAAGCTGCATATCTCCGCCTACGGTCCTCGCGGCCGGGCGTTGACCGCGCGGCTTGGGGCTGGCTGGCTGAACTTCGTCGGCGACGTGCCGCACGGCGTCGCGGCGATGAAGGAAATGCAGCAGAGTTGGGACCGCGGCGGCAACGATCCGTCGGACCTGACGGCGGTCGCCTTCGCCCTGGGCTGCATCCTGGAGCCGGGCGAGGCGGCGGACAGCGATCGGGCGATGGCGCAGGCGGGGCCGCGCGCGGCGGTTCTGCTGCATCGCGCGGCGGATGAGGCGCTGTCGGGTCTGCCGAACACCTCCCCTATTCCGCCGGAACTGGCCGAACCGATCGCCGGCTACGTGGAACTAGCGAAGACGTTCAAGCCGGAGAACGCCCGCTATCTGACCACCCATCGCGGTCACCTGATGGCGGTGAACAAGCACGAACGCCCGTTCGTCACCGCCGAGATGATCCGCCAGACCACGTTCACCGGCACCGAACCCGATCTGAAGGCGCGGATCGCCGCACTGCGGGACGGCGGCTACACCCAGTTCACCATCCAACTCGTCCCCGGCCACGAAGCCGCGATCGAGGATTGGGCGAGGCTGAAAGCAGGCTTCTGACCAGCGTCAGCCGGGACCCATCGCCGCCACGAACAGCGTCGTGTTGTGCCGGAGCATGTCCAGATACGTTGCCGCCGGCCCACCGGCCGGTGACAGCGCGTCGGAATAAACGGTCCCGCCCAGCACCGCGCCGGTTTCCCGCGCCAGCATTTGCGCCATGCGCGGACTGGTCATGTTCTCGATAAACACCGCTCGGATTTTGTCCCGCTTGATCTGGGCGACCAGCGCGGCGATCGACTTGGCGGACGGCTCAAACTCCGTGTTGATGCCTTCCGGGGACAGGAACTCGATGCCGTAGCGGGCGCCGTAATAGCCGAAAGCGTCGTGGGTGGTGATGATGCGGCGCTGGTCGGCGGGAATCGCGCCCAGCGTCGCCGCGATCCAGGTGTCGGTCTCGGTGATCCGCGATATGTAGTGGGCCGCCCGGTCGCGGTAGTCTGACGCATTGGAGGCATCGACGGCGACCAACCCGTCGGCGATCGCCTGCACATACAGCACGGCGTTGCGCGGGTCCTGCCACGCGTGCGGGTCGGTGGCGATCGTGCCGCCATTTTCGGTCATGGTCCGGGGGACGATTTTCTCCGCCGCGACCACCACGCGCCCGGTAAAGCCGGCGGCTTGGGTCAGCCGGTCCATCCAACCTTCCAAACCCAGACCGTTGCGCACCAGCAGCCCGGCGGCGAGCAGTGTGCGAAGGTCCTTCGGCCGAGGCTCATACACATGTGCGTCGCCATTCGGTCCCACCAACGCCTCTACCGCGACGGTATCGCCACCGACCTGGCGGACGAGATCGGCCAGGATCGAAAAGCTGGCGACGACGCGCAGCGGTGTTGCGGCGCGAACCACGGCGGGTGTCAGTGTCAGGCCGGTCAGAAACGTGCGCCGAAGCATGACGGCATCCTGCAATGTTATAATATAACGATAACCGGAATGTCCACCTTGCTCAAGAGCCCGAACCACGGCCCATTGACGAATCGGTTACACCTCTGTGCATTGTGCGACATGGACGATCTCCAGACAGAGATGCTGCCCCTGCGAACAGGGTTGGCCCGTGTGGAATGGCGTCGCAGCAGCCGGGCGCGCCGGGTGTCTTTACGAATCGACCCGACTGGAGGCGCCGTCGTCGTGACTCTGCCGACCAAAGCGACCCGCAAGGCCGGCATGGCGTTGCTCATGGGTCATGCCGACTGGGTTGCCGACCGGTTGGCCGCCCTGCCGGAGGCCGTTATCTTCAAGGAAGGCGCCGACGTCCCCATCGCCGGGGTTCCGCACCGGATTCTGCACGCGCCTGCCGCGAAGGGCGGGGCATTCCTGCTGAACCAGGAATTGCACGTCACCGGCGCCGCGGAATTCCTCCCGCGCCGCGTCCGCGATTTCCTCCGTCAAGAGGCTCGCAGGCGGCTGGGCGCCCTGACGATGGCAAAGGCCGGCCTGATCGGGGTGGTCCCGAAGCGGGTGACCATCAAGGACACGACCAGCCGCTGGGGAAGCTGCGCGCCAGACAAGTCGCTGGCCCTGAGCTGGCGGCTGGTGATGGCACCGGCGTTCGTGCAGGACTACGTGGTGGCCCATGAGGTCGCGCATCTGCGCCACATGAACCATGGCCCGCGATTCTGGGCGCTGGTGGACGAACTGACCCCCCATACCAAAGCGGCGATCCCCTGGCTTCGCGCCGAAGGGGCTCGGTTGCTGCGAATCGGGTAGGAATCAGGTAGCTAAGTTCTGTTCCAGGCAGTAGCGCGACCAGTGGGGCCGCCGAAGGAAGCCCTTTGCTGTATCGATCATAGCCTTTACCGGGACGTGCTGATTTGGGCGCGCGGCGACTCGAGCTCTCGTCTGCGGTCAAGGCGCATCCGCGAGCAGGCCTGAATAAATCCACCCACGCGGGATGTCGTCACCAACCTGGACCCATCCATCGCGACGGGCAAAGCCGGTCATGACCGTTCCCTGCGGGACGGTCTTGACGACTGGCGATGCGTTGTCGGGAGCGGCCCGCATGTTCACCGCCTTCTGTGTCTGAACATGAAAATTTTGAGCCTCCGTCATCGGAAATCGAATGGGTTCATGCAGCAAGGGTGCGGTTGGGACCACTGCAACCGTACTCGCCGCAGAAGCCTTCGGCGCGGCAGCAACTGGCGGCAGGGGGGGAAGGAGCGGCGCCGGAGAGGCCGGCCGCAGTAGAACCTCAGTCTCTCGCTGTATCGTCTGTGTTTGCGCCGCCCGGTGCGGGATCAGTGAGATAAAAAGTGTGACGCCAATGGCCGCACCAGCCAGCGCAAGGAGTCCTTTATGAGCGTTTGGGCTCACCGGCATAACCGCCGCATCGGCAGCAGCCTGGGCGTAGCGAGGCATCAGTTCGGCTGCTTCGCCCTCGAGCGCCTGACGACGGGAGGTCGCCGCCGCCACGATGGCCCTTAGGGCGGCTAATCCGCTTGCAACGTCCTGTTCGAGCCTCGCGCCTTGAATGCCTATGTCCCGCGTGACTTCAATAATATCCGACGGAGCAATTGCCCGGTTCGGATCGAACCTGAATCTCGCTTCGAGTTGCTGTCTCCAGACAATTAGCTTTCGGGTAGTCGCTTCCCCAAAACCCGGGATGGCCATGACCTTCCTGTGGTCGATATCCCCGGCGGTATCGATACCGTAGCTTCCGAGCACCGCAATCTTCGCAGGACCGATGCTCGAAATTTTGGCTGACGCGATTGGGTATTGATCCAGGTGGTCCTGAAGCTGTTTCTGGCGGCGCTGATCCGAAAGCTGCTGTAGACGTTGTGCCCGCACCGTCGGAAGGGCGTCATGCTTGGCCTTCAACGCCGCGAGATCGCGGCGTACCTCCCCAAAGCGCGACGGTGGTATCTGCCAGTTCGATCTGAGGGTGTCCCAGTCTCGCTTGGCCTCAATGAGCCGCTGATGGTCCTTGGTCTCGCTGCCTACGGTCTTCAAAATGACCGCGGTTAAAATCCCAACTACGACGGCAATCAGCCAGAAGGTGGCCGCCGGAGCGATTAGCATGGGTATCAGCAACGCTGCGGTAATCGAGGTGTAGGCGGATATCGCGAGCTTCCTGCCGCTCTTTGCCGACGTGAGCGCCGTCAAAGAGGGTGGGACCTTGAGGCGGCCTGGGTCAGGCGGCAGGGGGAGCGGTGGCGGCTCAGTAATTTTGGTCACCTCCTGCCAGAGTGCGGCGATGCCCATCGTGGCGCCAGCTGTACCGAGGAAGACGACAGGGAACAACGGCGTGCCGCTGGCACCCTCGATCCGGCACCATGGGCAGTGCGGCAATTTTGAGAGATAACGATGCGCCTGATTCTGCGTGCATTCGCGCAAACTCGCGCCGAGTTGCTGTAGCGCAGCGACCCATCGGTCACCAGAAGGGCGGTTAGCAGCAGACGGGGCGAAGGCAGCCTCAAACAGGGCTTGCAGTTCCGGCGTTAGTGCATCGATTGGAAGACTGCCGGGGGGGGTCGCCATCATGGTTCGCCGCTGATCGCGAGAGTAGGCGTACCGCGATCTCGCGATCGCCTCCGGAATGGTTGGCGGGTTTCCCGGAGCAAGATAGCGGCCAGAAAATGGGTGACGCCCCATGCACAGCATCTGAAAAATGATGATCGCCAACCCGAAGTTATCGTGATTCGGCGTTCGGAGTATGCCGGCATAGCTGGGCAACTGCATCTCGGGCGGCTGGTGGGTGTCTACGCCGACCTCACAGAACCACTTGCGCGATCCCTTCGATATCTGAAAGCTGTCACAGTCAATTAGGCGGATCGTAGCGTCCCTTCCCACGAAAAGGTTGCCGTGGTTGACGTCGCCAATAACATGTCCTGCTGCGTGGATGGCAGAAAAGGCACGGGCTGTATTCCCGGCGGCGTGAATTAAGAACCGCCAGTCCGCCTTAGGAAATTCACGCAGCCGTAGCTTTGGTCCGTAGAGCTTGAAGACGGGTGTGTGTCCGGCGAGCTTGGGCATGACGAACCCGATTACTGAACCGGACGGGCCATGTAGAGTACCTGTCGGCCACGCGGCGAGTCTTAGCAGCCCGGGCTCCCCCATAGCGACCATCGCAGCCAGCTTTTCGCCATGCGCTTTGGGTTTCGGTGGATCATACAACTTAGCCACAAAGTCTGGACGCTCGTGAACGTCATAAACCGCGCCCTCACCCCCGCGACCCAATTCCTTGCCAAGAGCGACGGGAGCGCCAGCCGGATCGAACGTGCTTATGGCCGTCACCGGATTATTCCGGGTCCACACGCGTGGCCATGACGAGAGTCTTGTCGTCGTCGGTTCGCTTATTGATATGGTCCGAACTAAGGTAGGCAACCAAAGTCTCGGACGGTTCTCGACTGTCGCTCACCTCGGTAGCCGCGAGCCACTTGAATATTGGCCGGAATGAAGGAGAGTAGACGGATTTGGCAGAGAAATCTAGGACAAGACGCTCGATTCCATCCGAAAAAAGCGCGATCTCGCGCACAGGGGCTCCCTTTTCGAATTCCAGGACTTCTGCGGCGTTCTCCTGCGTCAAAAAGCTCGTCGTGTTGGCGTACTCGCCGTGCTGCGGCCAGAAAATCCAAGTGTATTCCTCGACCTCTTCCGTACCAACGACGATTGCGCCGTCTCCGATCTGGAGATAGATCGCGCCGGATTCGGCGACGACCGCGCCGAGCATTGTGCAGGCATAGTCGTAGACTTGATTTCCTTCGTCCGCCGCTAGTGTCGCGATCTCGTCCCTAACGGAACTGACCCATTCGACGACAAATGACCGATCGACGGAAGCGGTATCAATTCCGGCGAAATCCCGCAGGAATCGGGCGACTGCAAGGGAAGCACCGGCCTTGGACCGCTTGGCTGTTCCGGCCCCGTCCGACACCGCCGCGATGAGCACTTCGCCACCCTCTGCTCCTGGCACCACAATGCACCCACCGGCGTCTTGGCAGGGCTGACCGGCCTTCAAATGCGAGGTGCCCAAGGAGGAGGCGTAGGCTGTGTGCCATAGCCTACGTCGCATCAGACAGACGACCACCCGGTCGGGGCGGGAAGCGCAACACGCTGTCCCGGCTGGGAGCGGGCCACACCGCCAAGGGAACTGGAGAGCCAGGAGAAGAGCTCCCGAAAACTCAGACCCTTAAGTTTCATCGGAGGACGGTTCTCACTACAGATGGCGGTGAGCTTTGTCATGTCCGCGCCTTCGACGCCGACAGCAAAAAAGCTAAAGGCTTTGCGCTCCGGACTATCACCGGCTCGCACCATGGAGGCGGCATGCTGCCAATTATCGGTCGGGGAGCCATCAGTGATCATAAACACCCATGGACGGTAGTAACTCACACCGGCCTGCTTATAGACGGCCTTCCGGGCCTCAAGCATTTCCAACCCCTGGGCTATTGCCGCACCCATCGGCGTGTCGCCCGTGGTGGAGAGGGTCGGGGGCTGAAAAAGATCGGACGTCTGGAAGTCGGAGATAACCTGGACCGGCCCGAATGTCATGATAGCCACTTCGACCCGTTGCATCGCCATATCGTCAGAGGCCAATTCCTCCTTGAACACCCGGAGACCGAGATTCAGCTCCTCAATGGGGCGACCATTCATCGAACCAGACGTGTCGAGTAACAAAAGACAGGGGCATCTTGGTTCTGGATTCGCCACTAAATCTGGATAAGGGAAAGGAATCTGATCACTATGGCTCATTGTTGCTCTACAGGGTTACGAGACGAAGACTGAGCAGCGATTGAACTCTCTAGAGAGTGGCTTGTAAAGAACGTCGGGCGGCGTTAAACAAGTCGTCGAGGACAGATTAGCGTTCTGCGCGCAAGTTCTGGCGCTCTGTCGATTATCAATTCTGGAGGGAATGAAGCCAGAAATGGGGTGGCGCTTCCGAAGATCATTCCGGGTTGCTCCGGGAATGCGACTTAATGTAGGAAAGAGCGGCGTCACTAGCCTCTCGTTAGGAGGCCGTGGCGCCACGCTAAATCTGGGCAGGCAGGGCGTAACGAGCACGGTATCGTTGCCCGGAACAGGTCTTTCCTACCAACATCGGTTTAAGAACTCACCCCCAGCCCAGCAAACGCAGATGCTCCTGCCCGCTGCTCCGACAAGGGGCCGCACGATTTCTATTCGGGCATGCGTCGTTGGCGCGGTGGTGGTAGTCGGCTATTTGGCGCTTCGTCCGCCGACGGCCTCATCGCCGCCACCAATCCCCATAGCCGCCGTGACAGCTCCGGTCTTGCCGGCAGTGGTCGCGACGGCGAGCGCGGCTGTGGTTCGTCCGCAGACCATCGCGCCACCGACCGTGATTACGCATAGTCCGATAGTGCCAATTCCCACTCGACAGGTCGTTACTGCTCAGGCCAACGTGCGAGCGGCGCCATCCATGTCCGGAACTGTGGTGCGGACGTTCCTCAAAGGACAAGTAATACAGGCACTACAGACCGAAAACGGCTGGACACGCATTGCCGAGCAGAACGGAGAGCCAATAGGCTGGATGCACAACTCGGTGTTGAAATAGCCAAAGCAGCCTACTTCGTTGATATCGTTATAGGCCCTTAGCCACCGCTTATTATGGCAATGGAAATTTTCTAGCAAAATGGCGCGGATCGAACTGGGCGCACGTATTTTGGGCGAAATCCGTCAAGACCTCTATAGCCATCACACCGGGGCGTCATTCTTCCCAATTCGCCCAAGTGCGACAACCGCGTCGTTTGGTAACTCAAGCGCGGCCGCCGCGATGTTTTCCCGCAGGTGCCCGACCGACGAGGTGCCTGGAATCAACAGAATATTTGGCGAACGCCGGAGCAACCACGCGATGGCAACCTGCATTGGCGTTGCCCCAAGCTGAGTGGCGATATCACCGAGCGTCGCTGATTGAATCGGCGTGAAACCGCCAAGCGGGAAGTAGGGCACAT
>JAJZEV010000022.1 GCA_021805665.1 Pseudomonadota bacterium | reverse complement strand
TTGCTCAGCACCGACGGGCTGCCGGGGCCGGTGATCATGAACATGTTCGGGAAACCCGCCGTCATCAGCCCCAGATAGGTCCGCGCACCCGGCGCCCATTTGTCCGCCAGCGCCATCCCGTCACGGCCGACGATCCCCATACGGGTCAGCGCGCCGGTCATCGCATCGAAGCCGGTGGCGAAAACAATCGCGTCGAATGCGTAGTCCTGCCCCCCGACGCGCAGCCCCTCGGGCGTAACCGTCTCGATCGGTGTGCCGCTGATATCGACCAGATCGACGTTGGGCCGGTTGAACGTCAGATAGTAATCGGTATCGACGCAGATCCGCTTGGTGCCGATCGGATGGCTGGTCGGCGCCAACAGTTCCGCCTTCGCCGGGTCCTTAACCATGGCCCTTATCTTCGACCGGACGAATTCCGCCGCGGTGTCGTTGGATGCCTTGTTGAAAATCAGGTCGTTGAACGCGGCCATGAAGGTCGTGCCGCCGCTCTCCCACCGCTGCTCGTACACCGCCAGACGATCCGCCTCCGGCGTTTCGATCGCGGATTGGTCGTTCGGGTTCGCCAGGATGCCGTTGCGCGTCATCCGGGCTTCGGCGCGCTTGGCGGGATAAACGTCCTTAAAAGACCGAGCATACGCCTCGGTCATCGGACGGTTGCGCGACGGGATGCTGAAGTTCGGCGTACGCTGGAAGACCGTGATATGGGCGGCTTGGTCCGCGATCACCGGGATGGACTGGATCGCCGAGGATCCGGTGCCAACCACGCCGACCCGCAGGCCGGTGAAATCGACGCCCTCATGCGGCCAGTGACCGGTGTGGTAGATTTTGCCCTTGAAACTGTCGATACCCGGAAAATCCGGCATCCTTGCGGCCGACAGGCATCCGGTGGCCATCACGCAGAACCCCGCGGACACCGCATCGCCGCGGTCGGTGCGGACGGTCCAGCGCTTGGTCGTCTCGTCGAATTCCGCCCCGGTGACCCGGGTTTCGAACCGCATGTCGCGGCGCAAATCCAACCGGTCCGCGACGAAATTGGCATAGCGTAGAATTTCCGGCTGGCCAGCGAAAACCTCGCTCCATTGCCAGTCCCGCTGGATACTTTCGTCGAAGGAGTAGGAATACTGCATGCTCTCCACATCGCAGCGGGCGCCGGGATAGCGGTTCCAGTACCAGGTTCCGCCGACGCCGCTGGCAACGTCGAACACGATAGCGGACATGCCCATGCCGCGCAGGCGATGCAGCATGTACATGCCGCCAAATCCGGCACCGACGATGACGACGTCGATGTTTCCGGGAACAGGGGCACGCTGGGATTCGGCGGGCTGAGACATGAAGGCTCCTCGTCGATGTTGATTGCAGGCATCGGATAACGGCGGGGCCGGGTTTGTCAACCGACGGGTAGCTTTCCGGACCCATGGGTTCACGTCGCGGGACTTGGACCGGACATTGTGTGGTATCATAATACCACACATGAAAACACCTTGACCGCCGCGCCCTGCGCCGCCATAAGCCGCCCCTTCTGAACCACGGACGCTTATAAAAACCATGCTCAAGAGCACGCCCTCCATCAAACCGTCGGAGGTGACTAAAGGCTGGGTGCTGATCGATGCCGAAGGCGTCGTCCTCGGCCGCCTCGCCGTCGTCATCGCCAACCGCCTGCGCGGCAAGCACAAGCCGCAATTCACACCGCATGTCGATTGCGGCGACAACGTCGTCGTCGTCAACGCCGCCAAGGTGAAGGTCACCGGCAACAAGCTGGACCAGTCGGTCCTGTATTATCACACCGGCTATGCCGGCGGCATCAAGGGCCGTTCGATCCGCCAGCGCCTTGAATCCAAACACCCCGAGCGGGTGCTGGAAAAGGCCGTGGAACGCATGATCACGCGCGGCCCGTTGCAGCGCGCGCAGATGAAGCACCTGCATATCTATGGCGGCGCCGAACACCCGCATGACGGCCAGCAGCCGAAAACGCTGGACGTCGCCGCGATGAACCCTAAGAACAAGAGGGGCTGAGACCGATGTCAGGAATTCAAACCGGCAGCCTCGCCGACCTCAAAGAGGCGCTCGCCGCCCGCCAGGCCGCTGCTGAAGCCGAAGCCGCCGCAACCGGCGCACCCGCGCCCGTCGCCGTGTCCACCCAACCGAAGCGGGAGCCGAAGCGCGACGAACTCGGCCGTTCCTACGCCACCGGACGCCGCAAGGAATCCACCGCGCGCGTCTGGATCAAGCCCGGCAAGGGTGAGATCGTGGTGAATGGCAAGAAGGTCGTGCAGTATTTTGCCCGGCCGGTTCTGCGCATGCTGCTGACGCAGCCGTTCCTGGTCGCCGATCGTTACAACCAGTTCGACGTGTTCTGCACCGTCAGCGGTGGCGGTCTGTCCGGTCAGGCCGGCGCGGTTCGTCATGGCATCAGCCGCGCGCTGACCTACTATGAACCGGACCTGCGCAGCATCCTGAAGGTCGCCGGGTTCCTGACCCGTGACTCGCGTGCGGTCGAACGTAAGAAGTACGGCAAGGCGAAGGCCCGCCGCAGCTTCCAGTTCAGCAAGCGCTGATCCGAAGCACCCACGGCTACAGAAAAGAGGCGCTTTCGGGCGCCTCTTTTTTTGTTCGGCCTATGCCTCGGGGGCGGCGTGCCCGCCTGTCTGCACTTGCAGGAACCGCCGGGCCAATGCGCCGTACAGCGGGCGGCGGCAGACCAGACGCGATACCGCGAACGACAGGAACGCTGTCGCCATCAACGGGATCATCAACGTCTGATTGGCCGTCATCTCCATCACAATGACCGACGCTGTAATGGGTGCCTGCACCACACCGGAGAAATACGCGGTCATGCCCAGCAGGATCATCGCGCCAACCGGGGCGCCGTGAACCAGCGGTGCCAGCACCGACCCCAGACCCGCCCCGATCGATAATGATGGCGCGAAGATACCGCCCGGTATGCCGCTGACATACGATACCACTGTCGCGGTCAGCTTCAGCAGCGCATAGACCGGCGGAAGCGTGGATTGGGCCTCCACCATGGCGCGGGCCTGTTGGTAGCCAGTGCCATACGTCTGGCCACCGGACAGCGTGCCGATAACCGCCAGCGCAAGCCCGCACAGCGCGGCGAACACAACCGGATATCGCATGATGAACCTGCCCGCGAAGCCCGGCAGTCCGTGCGCCGCTGCGATCAGCAACCGGCTGAACAGCCCGCCAGCCAGGCCGCCCGCGACGCTGCACACGATGACGCCCAAAATGGCGTCGTGGTTGAGCATCGCCGCCGCGGTCTGTCCGAAATAGGTGTAATTGCCGACCAGACCCAGAGTCGTCGCGCCCGCCACCACCACCGCCGTGAACACCGTCCCGGACGTTCGCGCCTCGAACGAGTGACTGAGTTCCTCGATCGCGAACACGATCCCTGCCAGTGGGGTATTGAACGCCGCCGCCACGCCAGCCGCCCCGCCCGCCAGAACCAGCGCTCGGCGCAGTTCCAAACGCGGCAGACGCAGCGATTTACCCAGCGCGTGCATGATGGAAGCGCCCACCTGAACTGTCGGTCCCTCGCGACCGATGGATGCGCCAGAAGCAAGCCCGAGCAGGGTCAACAGCACTTTTCCCGCAGCGATACGCAGGGAAAGCACCCGGTCCACCATCGCATCGTCGTGCATATGCAGCGCGGCTATGGTCTGCGGGATGCCGCTGCCCTGGGCGCCGGGAAAGACGAACCGAGTCAGCAGAAAGGCCATCGCCAAACCGGTCGGTGCAACGATATAGGGCAGCCAGGGATGGCCGGCGACCGCATGCAGGAACAGCGAACTGGCATAATCCGCCGCCTTGGCGAAGCCGACCGCGACAGTCGCCACCAGCACGGCACCAACCCAAAACACCACGCGGCGCCACCACAGACGCGGCGACACCAGCGGCATCCGCCTCAATCGCAACAAACGCCCGCCCCGTCCAAATTCCATGAACATCCCTGCTTCGCATACATCCAGAATGGCCAGTGTGGCACGGCAGCCCTGGCGCCGGACAGGGGGGCGGACTTTGCAAGGCCGCCGGCGAAGCGCGGCGTTCAGGGAAATATGACAAACAGGGGGGAAAGATGTCCTGATTTTCATAAGCCGCCTGCTGCCGGTGGCGCTGTTGGCGGATTAGTTTTCCGGCGCGCTGGAGGACACGGCCCCGGATACGCCCGCTGCTGGCCGCAGCACCGAAAGCCAGAGCGGGCGCGTCTGCTCATAGGCATGAGCCAGTTGCAGGACCGCGAAATCCCGCTGGTCGGGTCCGATCAGTTGCAAGCCGCCGGGCAGCCCGTCCGGTGCAAATCCCGCCATCACCGCCAGCGTCGGAAGCCCCGCCAGCGAGGGGCCGGCGACGATTTCCATCCAGCGGTGGTAGCTGTCCATGGCGACGCCGGCGATTTCCCCGGGCCAGTGCAAACCGGCATCGAACTGGAACACCTGCGCGCCCGCATTCAGGCCGTAGCGGATGGTCCTGAAGGTATCCCACATCGCTTTCCTGCCGATGGACAAGCTGGTTGGTTCGACGATGCAGCCGGGCGCCTCCAGCCGCCGCAACGCACCCGGGCACATGTTCAACATACAGGGGCCTCCGGATTACCAACCAGATCGCCCAGCCAGCCGATCCGAACACCCCGCCTGTCGTGGGCATGCCACGGACGTGCGAGAAGTCCTTCACCGCATGGGGAAACCCGTGCATCCAGCCGAATACGGGGCCGCATCGATCGCCCCGGACTGACGCCGAAGATCGTCCCGGTCGATCCGGTCCAGATACGCGGCCATCACCTCCCCGCGGGAAACGGCGCGGGTGCGAATCAAGGCCGCAACCTCGCTCGCCCCCGGCATCGGCAGATCGGTCATGCGCCGCCGCCTCCGTTCCGGCCGCGGATCAGGCGAAGGCGGCGAAGACTTCTTCCAGCGCCTTGACCTGGTTCCCCACCGCCGAGGAGGGGACGATAATCAAGTCTCGCACACCGACGTCGCGCCAGGCATCCACACCCTCGCGCACCTTCGCCGCCGGCCCGAACAGCGTGTTGTCGGCCAGCCATTTGTCGGAGAAATACTTCGGCACATCGTCGCGGCGGCCTTCGGCGATGGCGGTTTCTATGGCGTCCATTTCCTCCCCATAGCCTGCCTCCCGCCAGTAGTTCCGATAGTTGGGCAGGAACCCGTAGCTTGTCAGCGTGCGCCGGTTCACCGCCTTGGCGGCTTCGATATCGTCGCTGATACAGGTCGGGATCATGTTGCCGATGAAGAAGTTCGGATCATCCCGCTTCCCGGCTGGCAGTGCCGCCAGCGAGGCCCCCATGTGGGAGCGGGAGGCGTTGGCGAACACAACTCCCTCGGCGATTTCGCCCGCCAGGGCGACCATCTTCCGCCGCAGCGCCGCCACGATAATCGGCGGCAGCGCGCCTAAACCGTCCTGGGCGCGGAATTTCTCCACAAAGGACCGGATATCACCCAGCGGCTTGCCGGGTGTCACGCCCATCCGGATGTGGGACGGGCCGTGCGCCACGCCGATGCCTAGCCGGAACCGCCCGCCCGAGATTTCGTGCATCGCGGCGGCGCTTTGGGCGAAATCGCCGATCGTGCGTTGATAGATCGGGGCAATCGCGGTGCCGAACGGAATCGTGCCGGTGTTCCAGGCCAACGCCTCGCAGAACGACATGTTGCCGAACATGCTGGGCGAATAGATCCCGGCAAAGCCCCGGCGTTCGATCTCCTGCGCGATTTCGACGGTGCGACGGCGGCGGGTGGGCACGGCAACCATGGCAATGGCGGGTAGGGTCATTGGGCGTTCCTCGACGTTGTTCGAAACAGAGTATCGCGCCCCGGGCATAATCGGCAATGTGACGGAGATTTCACCCACATGATCTGTAATCGATAGTATTTCGTCAATCATGCTGGGAGTAACAAACAATGCCTTTATCAAGGCGGGCGTTATTGGCCGCTGGAATCGCAGCCGCTTACGCCGGACGTGCCGTGGCCGGGACTACCACCGACCTGGCGGTAAGCTGCGACGTGGCGGCCGGACCGGCGGTTGTCGCGGCAGCAGTGGCGTACCGACAAAAAACCGGTGTTCGGATCAGGGTTTTCCCGACGCAGCAGGGCCTGCTTCTGCCGCAGCTTGAGCGCGATATCCAAAATGACATCATTGTTACACAGCTAACAACGATCGACCGGGCGGAGAAAGAAGGGCTGGTCGAACCCGGTCAACGGGTCGGCCCATGGCGCAACCCGCTGGCGATCGCCACGGCCGCGAATGCGTCGGCCGGGGTGTTCGCGGTACCGGATGCCTCCCCGGCGTCCGACATCGACGGGTTCGCGATTTTGCGGAAGCTGGGGACGACGACGGGTCGGGTCGTCGGCGTGCTGAATACCGAAGCCGTCGCGTGGACGATGGTGAACGGTGGCGCCCGCCAGGGATTGCTGCACCAGACCGAAATCCGGGCGGATGACCGCCTGCGGGCGGTGACAGCGGTGCCGGATGACGCGTGGCCGCCGATTCTTTATGGCGCGACTGTCACGAAACTCGCATGGCGCGGCGATCCGGCGGCGTTTGTCGGGTTTCTGGCAAGCCCCGAGGGTCAGGCGGTTTTGCTGGCGGCCGGACTGGAGAACGCGGCATGAACCGGATCGATGTCCAAACCCATCCGATCGCCACGCGGATCACGCATTGGCTGATGGCGCTGGCGATCGTGGTTCTGATCGGCAGCGGCTGGCGGATCTACAACTCCAGCCCGATTTTCGGCTTCACCTTCCCCGAATGGGCGACCCTGGGCGGGGATGTGGACCAGGCGCTGGCGCTGCACAACGATCCCGGCGTGGCCA
>JAJZEV010000114.1 GCA_021805665.1 Pseudomonadota bacterium | reverse complement strand
CTGTTCCACCGCGACACGATCTTCCCGGAAGATTTCGCCCGTCTGGCCGGCTTGCGCTGCGATATCCTGGTGTCGCACGAGGCACCGTCCAGCCACGAACACGGCTTCTCCGCGATCGACGATCTGGCTGCGGCGTGCGGGGCGCGGTTGATCGTTCATGGGCATCACCACCGGTCTTACCAAGCGGTGCTGCCCAACGGCATCGGGGTGCGCGGCCTGGGCTTGGCGGAACCCTGGCTGTTGGACTGGCCGCCGCCGAACGGTTCGGCGACATAAACCTTTCAGACACCCCAGCCGCGCAAACCCGGCAGTGGCCTTCGCTGTCATGGTATCGTAGTCTGGCCGCTGAGACGTCCCTTCCAGATAACGAGACCCCCGTGACCCAGATCGCGATTACCCGGACCGCCACGCCGAAACAGCCCCCCGCCGATGAGACGCTGTCGTTCGGCAAGGTATTCTCCGACCACATGTTCCTGATGAACTACGACGAGGGCAAAGGCTGGCACAGCCCGCGGATCGAGCCATACGGCCCGTTCACCCTGGATCCGGCGACCTGCGTGCTGCACTACGGCCAGGCCATTTTCGACGGGCTGAAGGCGTTTCGCGGCCAGGACGGACAGATCCGGCTGTTCCGCGTGGGCGACCATTCCCGCCGGCTCAACCGGTCCGCGCATTACCTGTGCATCCCGGAAATGGACCCGGCGATGGTCGAGGCCTCCATCCGTACCCTGGTCGACGTCGATCGGCGCTGGGTACCGTCTCTGCCGGGCACGTCACTGTATATCCGCCCCACCATCATCGCGACCGAGGCCTTTCTGGGCGTCCACCCGTCGCATTCGTATCTGTATTACGTGATCGTCGGGCCGGTGGGTGCCTACTACAAGGAAGGAATGAACCCGGTCAGCATCCTGGTGTCCGACCAGTATGTCCGTGCGGTGAAGGGCGGCCTGGGCGCGGCGAAGACCATGGCAAACTACGCTGCGTCGTTGTATGGCGCGGAGGAGGCCCAGAAGGCTGGTTACACCCAGGTGCTGTGGCTGGACGGCGTGGAGCACAAGTACCTCGATGAGGTCGGCACCATGAACATCATGCTGAAGATCGGCGACGAGGTGATTACCCCGCCGCTGAACGGCGCCATCCTGGCCGGGATCACGCGCGATTCGGTGCTGACGCTGCTGCGCGACTGGGGCCTGCGCGTTTCGGAACGCCCGATCGCCATCGACGAGGTTCTGGCCGCCGCGAAGGCCGGCAATCTGGAGATGTGGGGCACCGGGACCGCGGCCGTGATTTCCCCGGTCGGGGAACTCGGCTATAAAGGGGAGCGCTATATCGTCAACGGCGGCAAGACCGGCGCGCTGACCCAAAAGCTGTACGACACGATCGTCGGCATCCAGTATGGAACCGGGCCCGACCCGCACGGCTGGGCAACCAAACTGGCCGGCTGATCCTCTGCTTCATCAGGCGGGCAACGCCCGGTATGGCGGCGCGACCGACCTCGATGTCACGGCTGGTCCCGACGGAATGGTCCAACGCCGACGTCATGGCGGGCGCGGGCCCGCCATCCGCGCCTCACGCCGGTTGGATCGCCCGGTCCTGACGATGGTGGCGGTCCTGACCAGGGTGGCCGAACCTGTCCTGGCGATCCACGCCCAACCGCCGAAGCGCCGGCAGTCGCAACACATCCATGCCATGACAAGGCTGCTGAATGCTCCGCCTGACCGAACTGAAATTGCCGCTGGACCATACGCCGGACGAGCTGCGCGCGGCGGTGCTGGCGCGGCTTGGCATTCCGGTGGCCGATCTGCTGTCGCTGACGGTGGCGCGGCGCGGCTACGACGCCCGCCGACGCTCCGCGATCAATCTGGTCTATGCCGTCGATGTGGAACTGCGCGATGAGGCAGCGATCCACGATCCCCGGATTCGCCCGACGCCCGACACGGTTTATCGCTTCCCGGTCCATGTCGCCGACCCGTCGAAGCGCCCGGTCATCGTCGGCACCGGCCCGTGCGGGCTGATGGCGGCGCTGACCCTGGCGCAGATGGGGTTCCGGCCGCTGATCCTGGAACGCGGCAAGCTGGTTAGGGAGCGTACCAAGGATACCTGGGGTCTTTGGCGGCGCGGCGTGCTGAACCCCGAATCGAACGTGCAGTTCGGCGAGGGCGGGGCAGGGACGTTCTCTGACGGGAAGCTGTATTCCGGCATCAAGGACCCCAGACACCTGACCCGCCGGCTGTTGACCGAATTCGTAGAGGCCGGCGCGCCGGAAGAAATCCTGATCAGCAGCAAGCCGCATATTGGCACCTTCCGGCTGGTCACCGTCGTAGAGGGCATTCGCGCCAAAATTGAAGCCCTGGGCGGGCAGTACCGCTTCGGCCAGCGGGTCGAGGATATCGAACTGGACGATGACCACCGGGTGCGCGGTCTGACGCTGGCCAGCGGCGAGCAGATCGACACCGACCACGTCATCCTCGCGATCGGCCACAGCGCCCGCGATACCTTCCATATGCTGGACCGCCGCGGCGTGCATATCGAAGCCAAGCCGTTCTCCATCGGCGCTCGGATCGAGCATCCCCAGGCGCTGATCGACCGAGCACGGTTTGGGGCGTTCGCGGGGCATCCGACGTTGGGGGCGGCGGATTACAAGCTGGTGCATCATGCCAGTAACGGCCGGTCGGTTTACAGTTTCTGCATGTGCCCCGGCGGGCGGGTCGTCGCCGCGACATCCGAAGCCGGCTGCGTCGCCACCAACGGCATGAGCCAGTATTCGCGGGCCGAGTTCAACGCCAACGCCGGTATCGTCGTGGGGATTACCCCGGCGGATTATCCCGGCGGCAAACTGGCCGGGATCGCGTTTCAGCAGGAGTGGGAGCGGCGGGCGTTCCTGACCGGCGGCAGCACCTATGCCGCGCCGGCCCAACTTGTCGGCGATCTGTTGGCGGGGCGTGCGTCGCAAGCACTGGCGGAGGTGGTGCCGTCCTACAAACCGGGTACGCAACCCGCCGATCTGGCCGCTTGCCTGCCCGGTTTCGCGGTGGAGGCGATTCGGGAGGCTTTGGGTGCCTTCGCGCGCGATATCCCGGGGTTCGCGATGCACGGTGCGGTGCTGACGGGGGTGGAGACGCGGACGTCCTCACCGATCCGAATAACCCGCGGGGCGGATGGCGCCAGTCTGAACACGCCGGGCCTGTTTCCGGCCGGCGAAGGGGCGGGGTATGCCGGCGGCATCATGTCCGCCGGGGTGGACGGGATCCGGATTGCCGAGGCGGTGGCGTCGTCGCTGACCGGGACGCCGATGGTGGAACGCATGACGCGCGGCGAGGGGACCGGGGTTTATGGATAACGTACCCCGGCCCTGGAGCCGCCGCCGCTAGCCGCCGGACAGCTTGTCCTGCGTCTGGGTATCGAAATCGGCGGCATCGTGCCGCTCATGCAACTGACTGGACAATTCGCCCTGCACGCGGTTGACCATCCGTCCGCGCCGGACGGCGGGGCGATTGGCGATTTGGTCGGCCCACCGTTGCACGTTCTTATACTCCTGAACTTGCAGGAATTCGGCCGCGCCATAAAGCAAACCCTTCGCCAGACCGCCGTACCACGGCCATACCGCGATATCGGCAATCGTATAGTCGGCGCCGCCCAGATACTCGCTTTCCGCCAGCCGCCGGTCCAGCACGTCCAGTTGCCGCTTCGTCTCCATGGCGAACCGGTCGATCGCGTATTCGATCTTCACCGGGGCATAGGCATAGAAGTGCCCGAACCCGCCGCCCAGATAGGGGGCGCTGCCCATCTGCCAGAACAGCCAGGACAGACACTCAGCCCGGGCAGCGGGTTCGGTGGGCAGGAACGCGCCGAATTTTTCCGCCAGATACACCAGGATCGCGCCGGATTCGAATACCCGGATCGGTTTGGGGCCGCTGCGATCCAGCAGCGCGGGAATCTTGGAGTTGGGATTGATTGCCACGAAATCGCTGCCGAACTGATCGCCGTCGCCGATCTTGATCAGCCAGGCGTCGTATTCGGCGCCGCTGTGGCCCAGGGCCAGCAGCTCCTCCAGCATGACCGTGACCTTCACGCCGTTCGGTGTTCCCAGCGAGTAAAGCTGCAGCGGGTGCTTGCCGACCGGCAATGCCTTCTCGTGCGTCGCCCCGGCGATCGGGCGATTGATGTTGGCGAACCTGCCGCCGTTCCCCTGCTTCCAGGTCCAAACCGCCGGCGGGGTGTACTCGGACGAACTGCTCATGCTGCGAAACTCCGTATGGTTGACCGGGATATAGCACGTTACGCCAGGATGCGAATGGCGCGGGGCCGTTGGCACTTGCATCTGCTGCCCGCCCGCCCGAAACCATTGGTCAGTCTCAGGAGCCCCGAAATGTCCGATCCTTTTGCCGCGTTTCGTTTGACCGGCCGCACGGCGTTGGTAACCGGCGCCCGCCGCGAAATCGGCCGGGCCATCGCCCTGGCCCTGGCAGCCGCCGGTGCGCGGTTGGCGGTGCATCACGCAGGTACAGCCGAGGAACAAGCCGACGCCAACGCGGTGGTCGCCGAAATTCATGCCATGGGTGGTCAGGCAGAGGCTTTCGGCCAGGATTTTGCCCGTGACGAAGCCGGCCGCGATCTCGCTGCCGCGGTAACGGCCATGGCGCCGGTCGATATCCTGGTGCTGAACGCCTCCATCGAGTTGCCGGAGGATTTCCAGGCCATCACCCGCGAACATTTCGACCGCCAGATCGCTGTCAATCTGCGAACCACGATGGAACTGCTGCAGGCGCTGGTGCCGCCGATGGCCCGGCGCGGATGGGGCAGGGTCGTCACTATCGGCAGCGTTCAGCAGGAACGGCCGCATCCGGCGATGCTGGTTTATGCCGGAACGAAAGCCGCCCAGCACAACTGGGTGTTAAATCTGGCCCGTCAGTTCGGGGGGCAGGGCGTGACAGCGAACAACCTCGCGCCCGGTGCGATCCTGACCGCGAGAAACCGCGCGCAGATGGAAGTGGAGGGCGAGGCGGTGACCCGTGGAATCCCCGCCGGCCGTCTTGGCACACCGGACGATTTGGCCGGCGCCGCGCTGCTGCTGTGCTCCGACGCCGGGCGATATATCAACGGGGCCAATTTGTTCGTGGACGGTGGCAGGACGGCGGTTTAGCGGCCAGCGCGACGATCCGGGCCGCGTCAGCGCCGGACTGTGCGTGCTGACGGCCCGCCGGCCGTGCGGGCCTCGCTCGCGGCCATACCGGCCGCTGGCCACTGAACGCAATCACGGCAGGCCAAGCGGCTCCGTCGTTTCTGTATCGTCCAGCTTCTCCATATTTTTCAATAATTTCATCATATAATGCAGTGTATGCGTCATGTCGGAGACCGAGAAATCGCTCAGTGCCTGCTCGTAGTAGGCGTGAATTTTCGGCAGCGCCTGCTGCATCCAAACCTGCCGCCCCGCTGTGGTCATTGTGATTGAACGGGACCGCCGGTCGTGCTCGCCCGGAACGACCTGGATATGGCCGGCCGCTTCCATGCGCTTGAGCACGGCGGAAAGATTCTGACGCGTAACCATCAGATAGCGGGTGAGTTCGCCCATTCCCATGCCATTTTTCACCTTGGGCCGCGAAAGTGCCCCCATCACCGCCCATTGCTGGGTGGTCAGCCCCTCTTCCTGAACGGCCCGGGTGCCGGTTTTGTGCAGCAGGTTGGCACATTGGTAGAGCCGGAAAAACAACCGGTTGGCCAGTTCGATGCGCGCCCGGGAGATGTTGTCGTCAGAAGCGATATTCATTGCACAATCCAAAATTCGGCATGTCCGACAGGGCTCATCGCAGGAGATCGCGTCCGGGAACAGCCGGATACTCTGGCGTCCGCGTAAGGACCGCGACGGCGCGGCCCTGCCACAGCGATAACGCCCGGGTGCGGCCGCACGTTGAAGTTCTGCGTATTATGCAAATATACATTCATAAATGTCCCTTATTTCGAAATCGACCGACCAAACCATTCCGCACCGGACATCATCATATATCTCCCTTTAATGCCACATATAGCGTCGCCGGGGCACCACAAAAAAGCGTTGCAATTCGTCGGCACGAAGGATAATAGGTAAATGTATTGACCTAATACGCGACGGGTAGCCGCCGGGAAATCAGGTCGTCGAAACGGACAGGAGCAGAAATGGCAAACGTCGCAGGGAAGACCGTCATCGTGACGGGGGGTGGCGGTGGCATCGGTGGCGCGACGTGCCGCCTGTTTGCCGCGCAAGGCGCCAAGGTCGCGGTCTTCGATATGAACATCGAAGCGGCCAGAAAAGTCGCCGCCGCGATCGAAGCAGCCGGCGGCACCGCCGCGGCGTTCGAATGCGACATAACAAACCGAACCGCGGTCGATGCCGCCGTCGCGGCCACCGAAGCAAAGCTTGGCCCCGTGGATATCCTCGTCAACAACGCGGGATGGGATGTATTCAAACCGTTCGTGAAATCAGCACCATCCGAGTGGGAAAAGCTGATCGCGATCAATCTCATCGGCGCACTGCATATGCACCACGCCGTCCTGCCGGGCATGATGGAGCGTAAATACGGCCGTATCGTCAATGTCGCATCCGATGCGGCGCGGGTCGGTTCTTCGGGCGAAGCGGTTTACGCCGCCTGCAAGGGCGGTCTGCTCGCGCTGTCGAAGACCCTGGCGCGCGAGCACGCAAGGCACGGCATCACCGTCAACGTCATCTGCCCGGGCCCCACGGACACCGCATTGCTGACCGGCGTTGCCGAAGGTGCTGCCAATCCCGCAAAGCTGATCGAAGCCTTCACCCGCGCCATCCCGCTCGGCCGCCTCGGTCAGCCCGAGGATCTGGCCCGCGCCATCGTCTTCTTCGGCAGCGACGA
>JAJZEV010000174.1:13208-25673 GCA_021805665.1 Pseudomonadota bacterium | reverse complement strand
GCATCCGGACGAAGCCGATAATCGCGTCCGGCCCGAACCACTCCGTGCGCGGACAACCGCGCAGCCTGCAAGACCCGGTCTGGCGCAAGGGCCTTGGCCTGCTGACCAAATACGGTCTGTCCTGGGATCTGCGCGTGCCGTGGTATCACCTGGAGGAAGCCGCCGAAATCTGTCGCGAACATCCCGACCTGCGCATCGTCCTGAACCACACCGGCTATCCGCTGGACCGGTCGAAGGAACAACTCGCGATGTGGAAGCGCGGGATGGAGAGGCTGGCATCCTGTCCCCATGTCTGGTGCAAGATTTCCGGCCTGACGGTGGCGGGGCAGCCGTGGACTCTGCAAGTGAACGGGGCGGTGATCCGCGAGACCATCGGAATGTTCGGCGTGAACCGCTGCATGTTCGCCTCCAACTATCCGGTGGACGGGGTGAAGGCGAGTTGGGACTGGATCTATACGCAGTTCAAATATGTCACGGCGGGCCTGCCGCAGGAGGACCGGCGAAAACTGTTCGCCGACAACGCGATCGCTTTCTATCGGATCGCGGTGCCTGAACCCGCTTGATATTTGTCTTACCCGATCTTACCATCATGCCATGGAAACCACTCGCCTGTCATCGAAGGGCCAGATCATCCTGCCGAAGGCGGTGCGGGATTTTCACCACTGGGGTCCCGGAACGGACTTCGTGGTGGAAGATACCGGCGACGGGGTATTGCTGCGCCCGGTGAAGTCAGGCCGTATCGTCCAGGTGGAAGATGTTGCCGGCTGCCTGAAAGGCGAAGGACCGTCCCTGACATTGGAAGCGATGGACGCCGCCATCGACGCTGAAGTGCGGGTTCGGCGTGATCGCGGTCGATACTAATATCGTCGTCCGCTTCTTGGTCGATGACGATCTCCGGCAATCCGAACAGGCGGTGTATCTTTTCCGTCGTGAGACGGTATTCCTGGCCAGATCGGTCTTGCTGGAAACGGAATGGGTTCTGCGGCGAGGCTATAAGATGAACCCCGTGAAAATCGGCGGCGCACTTGAAGCGCTGATCGGATTGCCCAATGTCGTGTGCGAGGACGATTCCGGTGTACGGCAGGCCCTGATGTGGCACCAGGCTGGCATGGATTTCGCGGACGCCCTGCATCTCGCGGCCGGTTCGCGAGCGGCTCAATTCATCACCTTCGACCAGGACATGATCAAAGCCGCCAAACGGCTTGGCTTGCCCGTTTCCGCCCCCTGATTTGCCGAAACCGCCCAGCCGTCCTATCCGGTCGATATAACAACCGGAGGAACGGCAATGGACCTGAACCTGCGTGGACGAACGGCGCTGATTACCGGGGCATCGAAGGGCATCGGCCTCGCCAGTGCCGAGAGTCTCGCTGCCGAGGGCGTGAACCTGATCCTGGTTTCCCGCACACAAGCCGACCTGGACGCCGCACGCGCGCGCATCGCCGGCCGGCACAATGTCAACGTCCAGGCCCATGCGCACGATCT
This sequence comes from Pseudomonadota bacterium, assembly GCA_021805665.1. Lineage (GTDB taxonomy): Bacteria > Pseudomonadota > Alphaproteobacteria > Acetobacterales > Acetobacteraceae > Rhodopila. The sequence goes on along the minus strand of JAJZEV010000174.1, from coordinate 24,191 downwards.
GGCCGACAGCCGCAATGTGGACGCCCTTGCTGCCGCGCATCCAGACATCGACATCCTGGTGAACAACGCAGGTGCCATTCCCGGCGGCGACCTTCAGGCGATCGACGAGCAGCGCTGGCGGCAGGCATGGGATCTGAAAGTCTTCGGCTACATCAACATGTGCCGCCGGTTCTATGCGGCCATGAAAGCGCGCGGGCGCGGCGTGATCGTCAACGTGCTGGGCATGGCGGGCGAGAAGATGGACCGGGGATATATCGCCGGCTCCACCGGCAACGCCGGCCTGATGGCGTTCACCCGTGCGCTGGGTGGATCGGCGGGGGACGACGGGCTGCGCGTGGTGGGGATCAACCCCGGCGCCATCGCCACAGATCGTCTGGTCACGCTGATGAAACAACGGGCGGAGGTCAGGTTCGGCGATGCGAGCCGCTGGGAGGAACTGATGAAACCCCTGCCGATGGCCCGGGCGGGAACGCCGCGGGAGATCGGGGATATGGTGGCGTTCCTGGCGTCGGACTTGTCGGCTTACACGACGGGGACGATCGTTACCATCGACGGGGGCGCGGCCAATCGCGCACCGATGTTCTGAACGAACCCCAGCCGCTACAAGGCCCGCCGCCGGCCGACGCGCATACGCTGCAATTCAGCTTCCCCGTCGATGAACTGATGTTTCAGCGCGCCCAGGACGTGCAGTGCCACCAGGCCGTACAACGCGTAGGCCAACCAGACATGCAGTGCGAACAACTGGCCATGCACGGCCTCTTTCGTAGTGGGATCCAAGTGCGCCAGCGCGCCGACCCGAAACCACGGGATCAGCCAGAATATCCGTAACGGATGCGCCGCGGCATCCTTGAATGCGGAGTCATGCAGCCAGCCGGAAACCGGCAGCGCCAGGATCAACCCATACAGAACGACATGGGCGGTATGGGCCGCGGCCCGCTCGACCCGCCCGTACGATTCCGGCAGCGGTGGTGCCGGGTGCGCCAGCCGCCAAAGGATCCGCATCGACACCAGCCCGATCGCCGTCAATCCGATCGATTTATGCAGGTCGATCGCCGGCCGGACCCAGGTGTCCGGCAACAATTCGGCCGTATAGCCCAGCCCCACATTCACGACGATAAGCGCGGCCACCAGCCAGTGGAACACGGCGGCGACGCGGGTGTATCGCGAAACGGGTTCGGTCAAAATTTGGGTCATCGCCTTGATATTCGCTGTCTTACCCTATTTGCAAGCATGTGGGCGCATCCGGCCCGCCGTGAGGCCGCGACCACCCGCATGACCATCGAACTCGACCGCATCCGCCACGCTGTCTCACCGCGCTATACCGCGCCGCCGACGCCGCCGGGCGCCGTTGCGATACACGCCGGGGTAGCGGTGCTGTGGATTGCGCTGTTCGCCCGGGCCTTCGGGGCCGCCAGCATTTTCGCCTGGTCGGTCGGTCTCGCTTATATCGCCTACGATACCGCGCTCCTGATTTTCGTCTTCGTGCAGACTTTGCCGCTGTTGCTGCGGGAAAACACGCAGCGATCGGTGTCTCCGCCGACCGTCGGCGTGATCGTGGCGGCCCGCAACGAGGCGTCCGTCTTACCGGGCACGCTCGCCGCATTGCTCGCGCAGACCCGTCCGCCGGATGCCGTGGTGATCGCCGATGACGGGTCCGACGATGGCACCGCGGCACTTCTGACGCGCGAATACCGCCTGGCAATGCCGGAACTTGGGCACATGAGTGCCGCGTCGGAGCGCTTTCCAGGCTTGCACTGGCTCCGTCTGCCACACGGCGGCAAAGCACGGGCGCTGAACGCGGCGATGACCGGTATGACGACCGAACTGGTGCTGACCGTCGATTCTGACACGATACTGGAACAAGGCGCGATCGCGGCGATGGGTCGGGCGTTCGCATCCGACCCGGCGCTGACGGCGGCCACCGGGGTATTGTTTCCAGTCTGCGGGCCGACCGTCAGCGGCCGGCTGTTCCAGTGGTTCCAGACTTACGAATATATGCGCAACTTCCTGTCGCGCTACGCCTGGGCTCGGCAGGACGGACTGCTGCTGATTTCCGGCGCCTTCGCCGCCTACCGGCGCCAGGCGGTTCTGGACGTGGGCGGCTTCGATACCGACTGCCTTGTCGAGGACTATGAACTGACGCATCGGCTGCGCGATTACGCCGTGGCGCACGGCTTGATCTGGCGGACAGGTGTCATAGGCGGCGCCCGCGCCCGCACGGACGCACCCGCGACGATCGCCGCGTTCCTCGGGCAACGGCGGCGCTGGTTCGGCGGTTTCCTGCAGACCCAGCTTTGGTATCGCCATATGGTTGGCAATCCCCGGTACGGTCGCCTGGGCACCCGGATGCTGCCCGTGAAGGCATTCGACACCATGCAGCCGCTGTATGGGCTGACCGGTGCGGTCCTGCTGCTGGGCGCGCTGGCCGCGGGACAATCCACCGTGCTGGCGCCCGCCGCGGGAGCAATCGCGGCCAAGATCCTACTCGACCTGCTGTTTTACCTCTGGTCGCTTCTGCTCTACCGCCGCTGGATCGGGGAAATGGCCAAAACCAATGTCGCCCTGGCGATCCTGGCGGCGGTGATCGAACCGTTTACGTTCCAAATCCTGCGGCACGGCGGGGCTGCGCTGGGTTGGGTGTCGTTCCTGACCGGACAGCGCCAATGGGGATCGCAGGCACGCGCCGGACTTGGGCGACAACCCTCGACACAAAAGGCTGGCTAACGCGATCCGCAGGGCGGCACCCACCACGCCAGCCGACCGGATCGTTGGTCAATCGAAGCCGTTGTTTGACCGATCGGCCGCGGCGTCGCGGCGACTGGACGCCCCCTGCTATTCAGGCAGGCCGGGTCCCCGCCAGCGCAAGCCGCACGTCGCGCCAACTGGCGCAGACACCGCCGACCTCCCGGGTGAAGTAGTCATAGAACTCATCCAGCCAGCCCAGGAACTTCGCGAGATCCTTTTCGTTGCGCACATACGGCGTATTGCCGGGTTCCAGCGATGGACTGTGATAGGTCAGCACAAAGACCTTATGGCCATTCGCCACCATATGTCCGACCAGGCGCTTGGCCTCGTCGATCGTAATTCCTTCCGGGGTGAGTTTTATCCGTTCCAGCAGACCCAACCGGGACATCACCGACGGAAACCCGGCCGCCTCGCTGTACCGGCCGAAGACGCGCGCCTTCAGCAGATGCGGCAACCCGGCGGCACGCCCGACGATCGCAGCGGTGACGGGCAATTCCAGTATTTTTTGCGCGGCATCGATCCAATACGGATTAGCATCCATCGCGCGAAAATCGGGGCCGCCCTGCGCGGCAAAATTCCACCGCGGAACCACGCTGCTGTCAGCCTCGTAACCGAAATAACTCAACACCCCGCCCGTATTGGGACCCACGCCATAGCGGCCAGCGCGGAAAATACGCGGCGCGCAACCGAATACCTTGGTTAACTCCTCCGTCAGAACCTGTATCTTCGCGAACTCCAGGGCTGGCGGCAGATTGCCCTGATAGCTGTTATGGGTGGAGACATATTCGACAAACGGGGGCGTCACCCACGGATGCAGTTGCGCGCCGATTTCGCAAGCCCCGCTTTGCAGCAGTTCTTTCAGCGGCGCCCTGCCCTCATCCTGCGATGCCACAGGATGATCGACCATATAAGTCGGAACGGCTCCGTAACGTTCAAATACACGGTGTGCAAGATGCTGGGACCGCATCGATGTGACGTCGGTTGCCGCCCGGGAGAACGGCCGTGTCCAATCGAAATCTTCCTCGGCGTCGATGGTTGTGATCAACATCGGGCGTTCCAGGCCCTGCTCGTTGGCGGGCGCGTGGAACATCGGGTCCAGGATCGATACCTGTCGCGGGACCGAGGCCGGCTGCTCATCCAATTCGAACGCAGGGGCTGCATTGGCCGAAGACGCTGTGCCGCCGCGAACCGTATCGCGCTGCTCCAGCAGCCGGACGGTGGCGCGACGCATGTCCAGCACCGGCGCGGGCATTGCCGCGATCGCTAAATGCAACAAATTCCGGCTGCTGGGGGCTTCCCTGAAGGCGCGGCCGAGCAGCTTGCGCGCGGTCGGGAGGTCGCGCTCGAAGAGGGCTTTGCGGCCGAAATCGACGATGATTTCATTTCGCTTCTGCTTAACCGCTGCCTCGGGCAGCGACAGACGCTCGCCAATATCGTCCACGTTGAACAAGGACGCTTTCATGAACCGTTCGGAATTGGATGAAATACCGATGCCCCTGGTATAATGAACCAATACATGCGGGCACGTAACGATTTTCCAACTCGACGCAGCAACCCGTATCCACAGATTGTAGTCTTCCACGCTGATCAGATCGCGCGCTTCGTTGAACCCGCCCAGCGCCTGGAACGCCGAACGGCGCAGCAGAACCGACGAATTGATGATCCAGTTTCGATCCCACATATGTTCGAAAGTCAGTCGCGCGGGAACCGAATCGTCGCGATGATCGGGAAGGCAGTGGATCATCCCGGCATCGGCTTCGGCGGCCAGTTCGATCTGGACTTTCAGCTTACCGGGAAACCACCAGTCATCCGCGTCCAGCAGTGCCAGCCACTCGCCACGGGCCTGGCTGGCGCCAAGATTACGGGCGCTGGCCGGTCCGCCGTTTTCTTTCTCTATCAACCGGACCGGGGACGGCATGCGGCGGACAACCTCTCGCGTGTCGTCCTTCGACCCGTCGTCCACCACCAGGATTTCCAGCGGCGGGTGGGTCTGGGCCAAAGCGCTCTCGACCGCCCGGGTTACGTAACGGGCGGCATTGTAGGCTGGAATGATGACACTGACCGTGCCGGACCGGTTATCGGACATAGGACGGGGCCGCCTGAATGGTTCGGTACATCGCGGTGACAGCGCCGGTCACCGCGGCTTCCGCGAAGTGCTGTTCGACATGGGCTCGGCCCGCGGCGGCCAGGGGTGCGCGTATCGCCGGGTCGAGCAAGCAGGTCAATCCAGCCGCGAGTTCGCCATCGGCCCCTAAATCCCGGTACAATCCCCCGCGGCCGACGATAGCCCGGAAATCCAGAGTATCGTTACACAACACGGGAAGCCCGGTGGCCAGAGCCTCCAGCAGGACGATGCCGAACATTTCGTGCAGCGAAGGCAGAACGAACGCGTCGGCGGCGCGGTACAGATCGGGCATGCGGTCGCGTGGCAGGTCCGGCAGAAAGCGAATGCGATCGCCCAACGTGGCGGTTCCCTCGGCAATCAGTTCGTCTGTATCGGCTTCGCGGCCCCCGGCGATGACCAGCATCGCGTCGGACGGCACTGCGGCGAACGCCTGGATCAGGCTGTCAATTCGCTTGTGGAAGCGGCGGATGGCGGCACAGCACAGAATGATCGTTTGGCCGGGCGGAAGCCCGAACCGCGCTCGCGGCCCCGCCCGGTCGCCGGGCTGGAAGCGTGTCGTATCGATGAAGTTGGGAATCGCGAATGCCATCTGGTCCGCCGGCTTTTGCGGCATCCAGGCGTCGGCCGCCGTTTGCGTCAGCACCTGAAGAAACGAAAACCGGCGCATCACCGCGGCCCCCTCTCCGGTTCCATTGGCATAGATCACCTTGGGCCGCGACAGTCCCGCGCGATGAGCGCGATCCAGCCAGATCGCGATCATCGGATCCTGTACATGCAAAATATCGAACCGCCGACGGATATGCCGCCACAGATGGAAGGCAAAACTGGTCTGCTCCACGTCGTAGGCGGAACCCATGCCGTAGCGCCAGCCCCCAAGGTGGCGCAGCCCACCGGTCAGTGTGGTAGCCGCGGCACCTGTCCGGCGTAATGCCGGCAAAGCAACTGCGCCTTCCGCCCGGGCGCCGGCAAACAATGTCACGTCCGCCCCCGCCCGCCGCAGCGCCCGCGTAAGGTCGGCCGCCCAGGACTCAATGCCACGCTGGATGTGGCCAAGGCCCGAACAGGCGACGGCGATCCGGGGCGAAGCGCTCAACGCGCGCAACGTCCGAACGGATTCCGGCCATCGAACAGCGCCAGCCAAAACCCGGGGTACCGGCCGAATGCCAGGCGGAGGGGCCAGGGCGCCTTGCGGTCTGGCCGGTATGGTCCGCCGATACCGCGCACCCCATCCCACAAACCAGCCAGCACCGCGTCGATCGCCAATGGGATCCCGGGCATGCGCTGAATTTGGCTCAGGCGCTGGTGCAGGAACCACAGCGTGGCCTTCCGCAACAGCACCGGCGGCGGCAGCTTGCGCCACAGCAGCAGATAGTTGCGGGTGATGAAGTAGTGCAAATAGGGCGGCACGCCAGCGGGGTTTTCAATCGGCTGCTTGAACTTGTGACCGACCACGGCCGCCGGTTCCGCGACGGCCAGAAACCCTGCCGCGTGGGCGCGCAGGCAATAATCGACATCCTCGACATAGGCGAAAAAGTCGGGATCGAGCATGCCGATCGTTTCAATAACCCGGCGGCGGATCAACAGGGCGGTGCCCAGCAGCACGACCCGGGCGGAATAGTCGCGCTGCCAGGTCGCCGCTGTCGCGGCATCGGCGGTCTGCGACGCCTGACGTCCGGCGGCATCGAAAAACCCCAGGCGGAATTCCATGACCGAAGGGTCGTCCGGATCGCAAAAGATCGGGCTGACCAAGCCGACTCGTTCGTCGGATTCGGCTGTGGCAACCAGGCGGGCGAGCACATCGGGCTGCGTGATGGCATCGCTGTTCAGCAGCCACACATAATCGGCACCGGAGGCCATCGCCCGGCCAATGCCGACATTGACGCCGCCAGTGTAACCAAGATTCGTTGGGTTGGCGATCAGATCGATCGTTGCAATGCCGCGAAGGCGATCCACGGATCCGTCGGTCGAGCCGTTATCGACGATAATCGTCGTGTAGTTGGCATAATCGGTGGCGCCCAGCGCATCAAGGCACGCCAGGGTCGCCGGGGTATCGTTCCAGTTGAGGATGACGATCGCGACGCGGGGTTGGGCCGCCTTGATCGATGCGCCCGGGGCATCCATTCCTATCCGCCGACTGCCTGCAGGTCGCGCTGCTTGGACTCGGCGAGCATCTGCGTGAAGTAGGCGGCGGTTCGGCGCAGGCCGGTGTCAAGCTCGACCGTCGGTTGCCATCCAAGCACCTTGCGGGCGAGGGCGATATCGGGGCAACGCTGCAGCGGATCGTCCTGCGGCAAGGGGCGATGAACGATGCGCGACGACGACCCGGTAATGCGGATCACCCGTTCAGCCAGTTCGCGAACCGGAATTTCGTGCGGGTTGCCGATATTGATGGGGCCGGTGATGTCGGGGCCGGTGGCCATCAGGCGCATGAAACCTTCGATCAGGTCGTCCACGAAGCAGAATGCCCGGGTCTGGCTACCGTCGCCGTACAAGGTGATGTCTTCGTTCCGCAGCGCCTGGACGATGAAGTTCGACACCACCCGGCCGTCGTTCGGGTGCATGCGCGGCCCGTAGGTGTTGAAGATACGCACGACTTTGATCGGGGTCCGGTGCTGCCGGTGATAGTCGAAGAACAACGTCTCCGCGCAACGCTTGCCTTCATCGTAGCAAGCCCGCGGCCCCAGCGGGTTGACGTTGCCGCGGTAATCCTCGGTCTGCGGGTGAACCGTCGGGTCGCCATAAACCTCGCTGGTGGAGGCCTGCAATATCCTGGCGCCGATTCGTTTGGCGAGGCCCAGCATGTTGATCGCGCCGATCACACTGGTCTTGGTCGTCTGTACCGGGTCGAACTGATAGTGAACCGGGGATGCCGGGCAGGCCAGGTTGTAAATCTGATCCACTTCGACGTACAGCGGGAAGGTCACGTCGTGGCGCATCGCCTCGAAGTGCGGATTCCCTAAAAGATGGGCTATGTTTTCCTTGCGACCGGTGAAATAGTTATCCACGCACAGGACGTCGTTGCCCTCGGCCAGCAACCGCTCGCACAAATGGGAACCTAGAAAGCCGGCGCCGCCGGTGACGAGGATACGCGTGCGTGTCAGGGCCATTCAGGACTGCCTCCAAAGTGGACGTTTTTTAGACGCGACCGGTTCAAATGCCAACCGAATTATGGATTTGCCGCCGCTGCACGGTATCCGCCGATAATCGCGAATGTATCCTGTTGCGGTTTCATGTATTAGCCAAACGGAACAAAGCAGGTTCCGGCATCCGATGAGATATTCCCCCCAACGCGCGCCCACGGTGGAACCGCCGGAACGGGGCGTCATTGCGTGAAACTGGCGGGGACGGCAGCGCCTTCGGTGTCGCATCGGGCCGCGCGAGGTGCCGGCTGGATCATCGCCTGGCGGATCGCCACGCGCAATATTGGCCTGGTCAGCACACTCATCCTGGTGCGGCTGTTGCGGCCATCGGATTTCGGTCTCGTGGCGCTTGCCACCGGGTTCATTAGTTCCGTCGACGCGCTGTCGGCGATCGGGGTGCAGGATGCCCTGGTGCGTACCCCGCAACTGAACCGGGATCTTTACGATACCGGTTTCGGGCTCAGCGTAATCCGCGGGCTGTTTACCGCGGTGTTGGTTGCCGCCATCGCCTGGCCGGTTGCCACATTCTTCAGCGACCCGAGACTGACCGTGGTCATGCTTGCGCTGTCCGCCGGGACATTGATCAGCGCGTTCGAGAATATCGGCATCGTCGATTTTCGCCGCGATCTCGCATTCCGCAAGGAATTCGACATGCAGCTTTGGTCAAGGGTGATCGGCGTCGCCGCCACCATCACGGTTGCCGCGATCTGGCGCAGCTACTGGGCGCTGGTGGCCGGCATCCTGGTGTACCGCGTGGTGCGGTTGTTCCAAAGCTATCTGATGTCCGCCTACAGGCCCCGGTTCACTGTGCGGGCGTGGCGCCAGATCATCGGGTTTTCACTTTGGACGTGGGCGCAGGCGATGCTGTTTCAGGCCCGCGACCGATCCGACAGCATCGTTATCGGCCGCTTACTGGGCACGGGTCAGGTCGGCGTGTTTTCCGTGGGGCTGGAACTGGGATCGTTGCCAACCACCGAACTGGTCGAACCCCTGGGGCGTGCGTTGTTTCCGGGCTTTGCCTCGCTTCATAATGCCGCGGGCGACATGGGGACCCTGTTTCTGGGTGCGGTTGGCCTGGGTTTGATGGTCATCCTGCCTGCGGGCGTTGGCATCTCCATGGTGGCCGACCCGATGGTACGTCTCTCGCTGGGGGAGAATTGGCTGGCCGCGGTACCGGTGGTCCAGATCATGGCAATCGCCGGGATCGCCGCGATCTTCACCCAGACATGCGCCAATCTTCTGAACGCAGTAGGCCGGCCACAGGTCAATTTCTATGTCAGTGTCGTATCGGCGCTGGTTAAGCTGGGGGCATTGCTGCTTTTGATCCCACCATTCGGGCTCGCTGGCGCAGCAACAGCGGTGCTGCTCGCCTGCTGTGCTGATTTGGGCATGCTGCTTTGGACAACCCTGCCGCGAGTTCAGGTGTCACTGCGGCAACTCGCCGGCATCTCGATCAGGCCGATCATCGCAACCGCCGCGATGACCGTTGCCTTACGGTACCTGGGCATGGCCTGGACACCAAGCACGACTGGAGCCGACGCGGCGGACTTCGCCACAGATGCGGCGGTTCGCTCGGCCATCGGGGCTGCCTGCTATGCCGTCGTGCTACTGGGATCCTGGCTGGCGGCCGGCCGGCCCGACGGGGCAGAGCGGCATGTGCTTACAATACTCGGCAACATCCGCGCGCGCGCGCGGCGGTGGCTGTAGAAGCGACCGCCGGGGCCCGCCGACATTGCAACACCATATCGATAGTCTGGTTGGATAACGAGCGATGACAGAAACCGCCGGAATTCGAACGCCTGCCTGGCGCGGGTCGCCGCTCAAAAGCCTGGTCGCCAAGTGTGCTTATCCCGTGTTTTTCCTGCTGAACCGTCCGTCCATGGCATGGTTCGGCGATCTTCTCTACGATGCCTCGCTGCGGTGCAGCGGCATTGCCATCACTTTTTCAGGCAACGAGGGCCTGACGCGCGCTGAGGAGAATTTTCTCCATCTGAACCGGGACCACTTACAGCGCGGCGTGCTCCTCGACATAGGCGCCAACCATGGCGCCTATGCGACGCTGCTAGCTAAAATCGCCCCGACAGCCAGGATCTTTGCGTTCGAGCCGCACCCGACGACATTTACCTTCCTCCGCTCGCGGATAGAAGGCGTGCCATCGGTCCAAGCGATCAACCAGGCGGTCGCGGACACGAAAGGCAAACTCAAGCTGTATGATTTCCGCTCCGAGGACGGCTCGACCCAAGCGAGCCTCAGCGAAACCGCCGTCGGGCTCTACTCGGCCGACATCGTAGAACATGCGGTGGATTGCACCACCGTGGACGCCTTCATGGACGAACGAGGAATCAACCACATCGACCCTTTGAAAATCGATACCGAAGGACACGACCTCTCGGTCCTTAAAGGCGCCCGGCGTGCCCTGAGCGAGCGAAAAATCGGAATGATCCAGTTCGAGTTCATTCCGGCCAATATCGCGACCCGCGTAACGATGCGGGATTTCTTCGAGATACTGAAGGGGTATCGAATTGGGCGGCTGTGCCTGAATGGGTAGCTACGCTGGATCGATTCCTACGATGTGAAGAGGTGCGAGATTTACGTCACGCAAAATCTGATCGCAGTCCCGAAATAGCCAGGCAAGCGGTGCGGTCGGCCGGCGGCCCGGTGAAGCACCACCCGCTCCTGGCTCGCGCCTTTCACCACCCGGTACAGTACCGGAAACGGCCACGTCGTGGCATTGCCCATATCGCCGGGAATGCGGGGAAAGCGCGCGTCCAGCATCAGAATGCCCAGCGGGGCGCCGTAGATGGCTTTGCCACCGGTTGCGATGGATGTCATGAGGGCATCTTGCCGCGAACATGCGCGCCGGGCGAGTATGTTTGGCAGTCTGTTCAAGAGAGGAATGCGTCATGGCCGAATATCCCTTCACCCAGGCCGACCTGGATGTGCTGGCCCAATGGGACACACCCACCATATGCA
>JAJZEV010000174.1:0-12725 GCA_021805665.1 Pseudomonadota bacterium | reverse complement strand
CGGCCGATGCGGTGCGCAAACTGCCGGCGGCGATCGATCTGGTGTCGCGGCGGGAGGCGGTCATTCTGGATGTCTGCAAGTCCCCCGACTTCACCCCGGCGAAGCTGCGCGAGGCGCTGCGCAAGTCGGGTGAAATTCACTAACGCCGATCGAGACAAGGGCCCGGCGCGTGTCCGGGCCCTGACCTTCAGGTGCGTTTGCGCGCCTTCAGCCGTTGTAACGCCTCACCCACCATTTGGGCTGGTTCGTCGGACTGATACGCCCGGTACATGCAGCGGATACCGGCCTCGATCGCGTCGTTGACCGGCATCGCCTCCCATTCGCGGATCAGTTCCTTTTGCAGCCGGATGGCTTTCGGGCCGGATTCCACGATCGAGTCCAGCCACTGGCCAAGCGCCGCATCCAGTTCGGCCAACGGCACGACTTTCTCCACCAGCCCCCAGTCGAGCGCGGTACGGGCGTCGATGTTGTCGCCGGTATAAAGCAGCAGTTTTGTCCGGCCCCAGCCGATCAGCTGCGGCAGCAATGCGGCCTCTACCACCGACGGCAGGCCGATTTTCACCTCCGGCATGCCGAACACCGCGTTGTCGCTGGCGATGTGCATGTCGCAGGCGGCCATCACCTCCAGTCCCGCGCCCAGGCAGAACCCGTTGACCCGGGCAATGACCGGGACCGGCAGGTCGCGCAGCACTTTGCACATGCGGTGAATCAGCGTGAGGAAATCGCGCGCTTTCGGCGGATTCAGTTCGGCCAGTTCGTGCAGGTTGGCACCGCCCATGAACGACCGGTCGCCCTCGCCGGTGACCACGAGTACGCGCATGGCGGGATCGTCGGCCAGGGCGGTGACCGTGTCGATGAACCCGGCGATTTGCGCGTGGCCCAGACAATTCAGCCGCGCGGCGTTGTCGATGGACACGGTGACGGCGGCGCCCTCGCGGTCGCGGCGGAGCTTGACGGTCATGCGTGTGTCCTCTGGTTCCAGCCCATCGGGCCGCGGAAGGGTCTCATGTCCGGGTAGCCGCTGACCGCCCAAGCGCCATCGACCAACAGGCTGGCGCCGTTGACGTAGCTTGCGTCGTCGCTGGCCAGATACAGCGCGGGGGCAGCGATTTCCTCCGGTTGCGCCGGACGGCCCATCGGGATGCGGTGTTCGAACGCGGCGAGCGCGTCGGGGTTATCGAAGTGCCGCCGGGTCAAATTGGTCTGCACCAAACCGGGCAGAATGGCGTTGACCCTGATACCGAATTCCGCGAATTCCAGCGCCCCGTTGCGCGATAGCAGCTCCACCCCGGCCTTGGCCGCCACATAGGCCGACCCGGCGTGCATGGGCACATGAGCATTCAACGAAGCGATATTGACAATGGCACCCGCCCCCTGGCGCATCATCTGCCTCGCCTGATGCTTCATGCCGAGAAAGACCGATTTCAGGCAGAGATCGACGGTAAAATCCCAGTCCGATTCCGCCAGATCGACGATGTAGCCGGGACGTGAACCGCCGGCGACATTGAACGCGGCATCGACCGCACCGAACCGGTCAACGGCTGTGGCAATCAGTTCCTCGGCCGATGCCTCGGTGGTCACATCGCCTTTTATGCCGACGAAGTGTTCGCCCAGATCGGCGATCGGGTTCTGATCGGACCCGACGACCTTGGCACCCTCCATCAGCAGGCGTTTGGCGATAGCCTGTCCGATGCCGGATGCGGCCCCGGTCACGACGGCGACTTTCCCGGCAAACCGCTCATTTAACGCGATCATCTGCATCCTCCCGCGCGGCGTTAAGGGTTTATCAACTTTCTTCTGGTTTCGTGTCCGCGTTCGACATGGAATCTGCATGGAAGTCTCGGTTGGGATCAAGGTCGCGGCCCGCGGCCTGGAATGGGAGGTGACCGAAGTAGAGCCGTTGGGGACGCAGCAGCGGGTCCGGCTGGCCTGTTCCGGCGGCGATCTGGCGGGCCTGGAGTGGGACATACTGTATCCCGCCGAACCGCTGTCGGTGCTGCAAACCGAGCCTCGGCCAGAGGAAGCCGGCCCCCTGGACAACTGGCGGCGATACCACATCGCCCGGTTGCTGGAGCAGATTCCCGGCCAGCCGGTGCCGCCGGGCAGGATCGCCATCGAGGCCTATCAGCGTGTTCCGCTGATGCGCGCCCTGGACATGATCCGGCCCCGGCTGCTGCTGGCGGATGGCGTCGGCCTGGGGAAAACCATTCAGGCCGGGCTGATCGCCGCGGAACTGCTGGTCCGCCGCCGAGCGCATCGCGTTCTGATCGTGTGTCCGCCGGGTCCGCTGCTGAGGCAGTGGGAGCAGGAGATGCGGTTCCGCTTCGGCCTCCGCTTCACCCCGATCACCGACACCGCCAGCCTGCGTCAGGCGCGATGCGGCCTCGAACTCGGCGGCAACCCGTTCGACGCGACGGCGCTGTGCCTGACATCGATGGATTTCGCCAAGCAGGACCGCGTGCTGGCGGAACTGGAACGGGCATCGTGGGATCTGGTCATCATCGACGAAGCGCATCATTGCGTCGGCGAGCAGAACCAGCGGCGTATCCTGGCCGAGGTTCTCAGCGCCAAAAGCGATGGCCTGCTGCTGCTGACGGCGACGCCGCACGACGGGTACGACCCGCATTTCGCGTCGCTGATCGCGCTGCTCGATCCAAGCCTGGTCGATCACGAAGGACGGCTGATCGGCAACGCTTACCGGCGGCATGTCGTCAGGCGGCTGAAATCGCATATCCGGACGCCATCGGGTGCCCCGTTGTTCAAGGAGCGGGTGGTCGTGCCCGTCCGGGTCGATGTGACGCACGTCGAATCCGTCCGGGCGTTCCATAAGGCGCTGTCCGCCCTGGTGATGCCGCGCCTGCAACGATGCAGCGACAGAACCGGGCTGACCGATGCGCTGGCGTTCGTCAGCCTGTTGAAACGATCGATGTCCACGATCGCGGCATGCCTGGCGACGCTGCGGGTCGTGGCGGAACGCTATGGCACCGAACCCGCGAAGGAACGGCAACGGGCATTGCGGGCCTATCGCCGCAAGATGGCGCGCTTCGGCGTTCTGGCCACCGAGGAGGAAGCCGCGATCGCGGACCTGGAAGCCGAGGAAATGGCCGCAAACCTGACGGGAACGGCACACGAGCTGGACGAACTGATACGGCTGGGGTCCGTCGCACAGGCGCACGACCCCAAGCTGGCGGCGCTGGTTCTGGAAGTCCGCCTGATCCGCTTGCAGCATCCGAATGCCAATATTCTTGTCTATACGGAATATGCCGACAGCCAGTTCGCCGCGGTCGAGGCCTTGGCTGCGATCGGCGGCACCGTTCTGACCATCGGCGGTGTCGACTCCGAGGCCGACAGGACACGCGCCGCCGAACGATGTTCGGAAGAAGACGGCATCGTGCTGGTCAGCACCGACTCGCTGGCCGAGGGGTTGAACCTGCATCGGCGGTGTTTTCACCTGATCCATCTGGACCTGCCCTACAACCCCAACCGATTGGAACAGCGCAACGGCCGGATCGATCGCTATGGGCAGCGCGGCAGTCCGGAGATCCGGTATCTGTTCCTGGCCGGCACGTTCGAGGAACGGCTGCTGCTGCGGCTGATCGCGAAATACGAAAAAGCGCGGTCCTGCCTGTCATTCATGCCGAATACCCTCGGCGTCGGCTCCGGATCGGCCGGTTTGCATGAACCGCTGTTCGGTTTCGCCGAAGACCTGTTCAGTTCGCTGCCGCGCTTGGTCCACTCGCTCGATCTGGCCGCCGAGGACACCGACAGCGACGCCTATCGCGACCTGCTGCGCGAGATCGACCGGGCATTCCAGAGTTTCGACCACATGGCGGTACGGCATGGGTGGCTGTCCGGCGGCGAGGGGCTGGGCACTCCGCCACCATTGCCGGCTTGCGATATCGACCTTGGTGCGTTCGTTCGATCCGTGCTGACGCCGGACGGCGATGCCTATCGGGTTCCGCCCGCCTGGGCGCGGGACCTGGATGGGCTGGCGGGCTTCGATACGGCCCGGGGGACCGTGCGGCTAACCGACGACCCCGACGGCCAGCGTGGTTACGCGATCTACCCGGGCAGGTCGCACCCGCTTGTTCGCCGGGCGATTGCGTCGGTACGCACCGGCCGGGTGAGCGCCGCATATGGAGATGCGGTTTCGTTGTTGATGACCTTTTCGGTCGAGGCTGGATCGCTGCTTCGTTCGGTGTTCGCGCTGCGCTTGTTCCCGGACGGCACGATCCAGCGTCAGGATCTGGCCGCCTGGCTGGCCGGCACGCTCGCGCCAGCCGACGGACTGTGGCAGCAAAATTTTGCCTCATGGGCGCCGGATGCCCTGGATGCCGCAAGGCGCCATGCGGCGGAACTGGCAGAGCGAACGTGCGACGAGGCCAGCGCGCTGTACCAGGATCGGGTCGGTCGCCGCGACGCCGCTGTCCGCGCGTGGCTGATTCGCCGGACCACCGAACTGTGCGGGCCAGTTAAACGATGGACCGGCGATCTGTTCGACCCTGAACCACCCGCCAACGACTGGCGCCACGGCCAGGACTCCCAACAACGTCTGGCGAATTTCGCAGCCGACCCGGACGTGCCTCTGCCGCGGCGCCGAGAGGCAGCCGCCGCACTTGCCCGGTTTCAGGAGACGCCCCCCGGGTTTCCTCGTCCGGCGGTGCGTACGTTGGGCATGCTGATGCTGGTTCCCCGATGCTCGACCTGAGCGATTGCGAACTGGCCGGACCGGCCATGACCGCCGCATTTCTGCGCGACGGTCTGGCCGATGCCCCGGGTCTGACGGAAGCCCAAGACACCGCATGGAAGCCGCTGAACGGTTCCATCGGGATCGCAAAGCTCGCCGCTATTCTTGGCTACGGTCGGCCGGTGCCTCGGGAAACGGTCGCCACGCGAGAAGGTCAGGAAGACGGCGGATGGATATTGCCCGCTGCCGGATCCTGGAAATTGCGCGCCTGGGTCGTTCCGGGCGACATCGACCTGGACGGGTCGGACCGGTCCATCCGCTCCCACCGAACCAGCCCAACCCGCGTCGCGCAGCGTGTGCTTCTGGCGACGGGCGAGCACGCCGGCCTGCTGACCAACGGCGGCATCGTCCGCCTGCTGATCTGCGATCCCTCTCGTTCAGACAGTCACCTGTCGATCGGACTGAGCGGGTGGCGGCAGGCAAAGTCGGCCCCGGATTCGTTCCGTATTCTGAAGGCGCTGGCCGGGGCGGACGGTCTGCCCCGGTTGCCGGCGGTCCTGGAAGCCGCGCGGCTGCATCAAACCAGGGTCACAACCGAACTAAGACGACAGGCAAAAGAAGCGATCGCCGGTTTTATCGATGCGATCCCGGATCGGGCGGCGATCGGGCCGGCGACGCTGTGGCGCGAGGGCCTGATTCTGGTCTACCGGCTGCTGTTCATCCTGAAACTGGAAAGTCCCGCCGCCGCGGGCGCTGGCTTCAGCTTTGCCTCCTCCAGACTCTGGCGCGACTCGCTGTCGCCCAACCGGGCGCTGGGGGCGTTGGTGCGGAGGCATCTGGATCAGGGGCACGATACCGGCCACATGCTGGAAGCCGGCCTGCGGCATCTGTTCGCGGTCTTCCGGGATGGTCTGCACTGCAGCGAGTTGCGGATCGAACCACTGGGCGGGGCGTTATTTGGTTCGGGTTCCACCCCGGCGCTCGACCGGCTGGCCTGGGGCGACCGCGCCGTGGCCATCCTGCTCGACAGATTGATGTGGACCGCCTCCACGAAGGGTCAGCGGTCACGGGTCCATTACGGATCGCTGGATGTCGAAGACCTGGGCGGTATCTATGAAGGACTGCTGGAGCAAGAGCCCGGAATAGCCACCGAACCGCTGACCAGAATGCACCGGGGCAAGACGGAATTCGTGGTTCCGGCCGCCGGCCTGCCGGCTGATATCCAGCCGGGGCAGTTCTTTCTACGCAACGGTTCGGGACGCAAGGCCTCCGGTTCGTTCTATACGCCGCGGGCTTTTGTCCGGTTTCTGGTCCGGGAAACCCTGGACCCGAAGATCGCTGCCCTCAGCCCGGCGGACGATCCGCACCCGGCCCGGCTTTTGACGATGACCATCGTCGATCCCGCCACCGGCAGCGGTCATTTCCTGGTCGAAGCCTGCCGTCATCTGGGCGAGGCGCTGCTGGATGCCTGCCGCCGCTGCGACGAACTGGGGTTGCACGAACGTATCGCCGCGCTGCCCGATCCAGACCGGACATTGGCCGCCTACCTGCCCAGCCGCGGCTATTCCGAAGCCCGCGCCCGCGCGATCTGCCGGCGCCTCGTGGCGGTCCACTGCCTGTATGGTTGCGATCGCAACAAGCTGGCGGTCGAACTGGCCAAGCTGTCGCTGTGGCTGGAATCCTATGCCGAGGGTTTGCCGCTGACCTTTCTCGACCACCGGCTGATCCACGGCGACGCTCTCACAGGTCCGTTCTTCGCCTCGTTGTCCACGCTTCCAGTGACGGGCGGGGCGCTCGACCCGCTGCTGGCCCGCGATGTGGCCGCCCGGCTGGAGGCAAGCCTGCATCGCGCTCGGGAACTGGTGCGGGAACTCAATCTATCGATCGGCAGGGACATAGCCGACCTGGCCATCAAACAAGCGGCCAAGGACCGGTTGGACGCGCTGTTGCAGCCCTTGCGGATGCTGGCATGCGCGTGGTCGGGCGCGGCAATGCTGCGCGGCCGGGACAGCGACGACATCTGGCTGGGCCTGGCGCGGCATGTCGCCGACACCGGATCGTGGCCGGCAACCTTGGCAGACAGGCAGACCCAACTGCTGCAAACCGACGCCGTCGCCTGGGACCTGACATTCCCGGAGGTCTTTCCGGCGGGATTCTCCGTGGTCCTGGGCAATCCCCCCTGGGATGTGGTGCTGCCGAACACGAAGGATTTCGTCGCCGGCTTCGACCCCGCGATCCTGGACGCCCGCACCCGGGCCGAACGGACCAAGGTCGAACAGGCAGTACTGGTTCAGCCCGGCGTTGCCGCCGCGTTCGAGGCGTATCGCACAGCATTCGAGCGAACCAAGCGAATCGCTGGACGGCTCTACCGCCACCAACGGGTCCGGACGGGCGGGGATACGACGGGCGGCAACCTGGACCTGTTCCGGTTGTTTGCCGAACGCAACATGGATCTGACGGCGGCGGATGGTTCCATCGGCGTGCTGCTGCCATCGGCGTTCCACGCCAACGAAGGAACGACCGGCATCCGCCGCCTGTACCTGCAACACACCGATCTGCGGTGGTGCCTGTCATTCGAGAACCGAAGGCGGATTTTCGACATCGACAGCCGCTTCAAGTTCGACCTGATCGTGGCCCAACGCCCGGGTCCCACCCGGTCATTACGCTGCGGCTTTTATTTGGAACGCATCGAGGATGCGACGGACAAGGACAAAATCATGAACTACGATCTGGCATTCCTGGAACAAACCGGCGGTGCGAATCTGACTCCGCTGGAACTGCGCGGGACCGGTGGCCTGCGCATCGCCGAAACCATGTTCGCCTGCCCCGACCGCCTGGCGGAGTGGTGCGCGGACCGGCATATCCGTTTCGGTAACGATCTGCATATGACCGCCGATTCCCGGCACTTCCAGCCGGCGGGCGCTGCCTCGCTGGTGTTGCACGAGGGCAAGACGATTCATCGGTACACGGATTGCCGGGACTCCAAACCGCGCTACAGCGTGGCGCCCGAGGCGTTGAAACCCAATATCGCGGAGGCCGCAACCCATTCGCGCCTGGTATTCCGGGATATCGCCCGGTCCAACGACGAACGCACGATGATCGCCTGTATCGCGTCACCCGGCACGGTGTTCGCCCACACCGCCACCGTGGAAAAGGCGCCTTGGGCGCGCGATATCATGGACGCTCTGGTCCTGTGCGCGCTGTTCAATTCCTTTCCGTTCGACTGGCTGGTGCGGCAGAAAGCCGCGACGCACCTCAGTCTGTATCTGCTCAACGCCCTGCCTGTTCCAGACTTTACAGCGAAGGAGCGCCGATTCCTGACCTCCGCTGTACTGCGGATATCATGCGCCGGCGGCGGCGGCGATTCGGCGGACAGCGCCGCCATCGACGCGATCGTGGCGCGCGCCTATGGCCTGAACCGGGCGCAATACGAACACCTGCTGGGCGAATTCAGTCACAAATCACATCCGCAAGCGCCGGCATCCTGTCTGGCTGCATTCGACGCAGCAGATCCAGGACGGTCCTGACCTGGCGGTCCAGGCCATAGTGTTGCGACACCCAGTCGCAATACAGGCCGGGGTGGCCGGCGCCGATCAAGCCGGTCGCCTCCTCGATAGAGGCGAACAGGCACTCCCGCGGCCATAGCCGGTCGGCGCCCGGGAAGGCATGGATCACGGGAAACGCGCCGGTCGCCATCGCCTCACCGATGTTCATCCCGAAGCTCTCATACATCGACGTCGATAGCAGAACCCCCTTGTCGGCGTACCATGCCGGCATGTCCGCCACATGGCCGTCGAACCAGACGGTGCCCGCCAGCCCCAGTGCCGCCTGCATCTGGCGCAGATAGCGGGCGGTGCGCAGATCGGTGAAAGCCCCCGCGACATGGAAGCTGTAGCGTGGGTCCTGCCGGTGCAGCCGGTATGCGATCTGCATCAGCAACATCGGATTCTTTTTAGGCTCAAGATGGCCGACCCAGCCGACCCGGAAGCGATCCGGCGCGCCCGGACGAAACCGGTGGGTGTCGATGCCGTTCGGGATGACCTGGATCGGAACGTCAGCAAGGACCATCGGCAACAAGATATCGCGGATGTCGGCGCCCGGGGTCACGATTTGACTGACACGCGACCAGTTCATGCGTCGCGGATAATCGGTTTGCAGCGCCTCGATCGAGTGCAGGCGGACCACGCAGGGCGTACCCGGCTTCAGTATCTGTTGCGTTGCCCAGACGGCATGATCCCAGCACCATTCCAGCCAGACGATGTCGGCCCAGGCGATGGCTTCCGCCAGTTCGGCGCCGGGGCCGGAAGCGATGAAGCGGGTTTCGTAGTGCTGTTCCAGGGCGGGTATCAGCGGAGCCAGGAAACTGTCCGCCCGTCCCTTAACCCGATCGGCCAGCAGCAGGCGTTTCATGGCGCGTCCCTTGTCCAGTCGGGCGTCAGGCTAACGCAAGAAAGTTAAAGAAAGGTGAACGTCGCGGCAGCGATTTGTGTAACGCATTGCAACAATACCAATAAACCCAGCACCTTGGCGGGTAACACCGGGCAACAATCATTGACTCGGCGCGGCCGGCGAAACGGGTTAACGACGATTATGGCAATCGCGATGTACGCGGTTGCCGTGAAGGATGCCTTGTATGGACGGCTTTGCCAGATTGCACCTTGCCTCGACGGAAGCCAGTTTCGGCTGGCGGCAGCGCACGCTGAAGACCGCGATCGGCTGCGTGGGCGTCGGTGTCCACTCCGGCATGCGTGTCAGCCTGACCATTCGTCCCGCCCTGCCCGATCACGGCATCGTCTTCCGCCGCACCGACCTCGATAGCACCATCGCCGCGCGGTTCGATAACGTGATCGATACGCGGCTGTGTACCGTTCTCGGCGATGCGGGTGCCCGCATCGGCACCGTCGAGCATCTGATGGCCGCACTGTCCGCCCTGGGTATCGATAATGCCCTGATCGAGGTGGACGGCGCGGAAATCCCGATTCTCGACGGGTCCGCTGCCCCATTCGTATTCCTGCTGGATTGCGCCGGCTCCATCGAGCAGGACGCGCCGCGCAACGTGATCGAAATCCGCCGTACCGTCCGTGTTGCCCAAGGCGAATCCTGGGCCGAGCTGCGCCCCACGGGTCCGGCCAACCGGGCAGCACCGCCTGTGTTCGACATGGACCTCACGATCGATTTTCCCGCCAGCGCGATCGGTCGCCAGGCCGCCTCGCTGCGACTGACCCCGGAAACCTTCCGGCACGAAATCGCAGCGGCCCGAACCTTCGCCCAGGCCGGGGAAGTCCAACAGTTGCAAGCCGCCGGCCTCGCCCGCGGCGGCAGCCTGGACAACGCCATCGTGGTTGACGGCGCCGATATCCTCAATCCGGGCGGCCTGCGGATGACCAACGAATTCGCCAGCCATAAGCTGCTGGATGCGGTCGGCGACCTTGCGCTGGCCGGCAACCGGCTGCACGGCCGCTTCGTTGCACACCGCACCGGCCATGATCTCAATAACCGCCTGCTGCGCACCCTGTTCGCCGATGCCACCGCCTGGCGATCCGTGGCAGCCGAACCGCTGGCCGCCGCCGCCTGATCGTTCGATAACCCTGGTATTCGCGGATCGTGCAGCCATGATATAAGCCGCGCGATGAACACGAGTGGCCCTATGTCAAACCGTCTGCAACGCGCAATGTTCCTTGGGATCATCGCGTTTCTGCCGCTGTTGTCCGGATGCGGTTCCACAGACGAAAATGCCAAGCAAGTCCCGCTCGGCCCGGTCGAGACGATGTACAATAACGGCGTCGATGCGTTGAACGCCCGCCGGTTCAGCACCGCGGATGATCAGTTCGCCGCCGTGGAACAGAATTACCCGTTCTCCTCCTGGGCCGTGAATGCCCAGCTCATGTCAGGCTATTCCCGCTATCTTCAGAATAAATATACCGAGGCAATCGGCACCCTCGATCGCTTCATTCAGCTGCACCCGGCACACCGCGACATCGCCTATGCCTATTATCTGCGTTCCCTATCGTATTATGAACAGATCGGCGACATCCAGCGCGACCAAAAAGGCACCGAACAGGCAATGAGTGCGCTGCGGGAAGTGGTGACCCGCTATCCCGATAGCGCTTATGCCCAGGATGCGAAGCTGAAGATCGACCTGTGCATCGACCATCTGGCAGGCAAGGAAATGGAAATCGGCCGCTTCTACCAGAAGCGCCACTTGTATGAGGCCGCCTTGGGCCGCTTCCAGCGCGTGGTCGACGATTTCCAGACCACCAACCATGTGCCGGAAGCCCTGGCACGCCTGACCGAGATCTACCTCGCCCTCGGGCTGAAGGATCAGGCGAAAAAGACCGCTGCCGTGCTGGGCTACAACTATCCCGGCAGCGACTGGTACGAGTCCACCTACGCGCAACTGGTCGATGACGGCATCGCCAACTCCGCCGACAAGGCCCCGGACAATGAGCCGAACCGGGGCTTCTTCTCCCGTGTATGGCATGCGGTGTTCTGATCCCCGGCTTCCGGAACCGGGGGGCAGCGGCGGATGCTGACCGCGCTGTCGATCCGCGATATCGTTCTGATCGAACGGCTGGATCTGGCCTTTGCCGCTGGATTGACCGTACTGACCGGCGAAACCGGCGCCGGTAAGTCGATCCTGCTCGACAGTCTGGGCCTCGCGCTGGGGGCGCGCGCGGAAACCGGCCTGGTCCGGGCCGGCGCCGAACAGGCCAGCGTCACGGCATGCTTCTCGCCCCCCCCCGGCCACAGCGTCGGCGCCTTGCTGGAGGAGCACGGTCTGGCCGCCGACGAGGACATCGTGCTGCGGCGCGTGGTCACCAAGGACGGACGGTCGCGCGCTTTCATCAACGACCACCCGGTCGGCGCCGGACTGCTGCGCCGGGCCGGTGCCTTGCTGGTGGAGGTTCAGGGCCAGCACGAACAAATGAGTCTGGCCGATCCCGCCAGCCACGCCGGTCTGCTGGACGCATTCGGCGTTCCGGCCGCATTGCGGGCTGACACTTCCAGTTCCTGGCAAGCCTGGCGCGATGCCATGCGCCGTCTGGACGACGCGCGCGAGGCCATTGCCGCCGCGGAGCGGGACGAGGAATGGCTGCGCCATGCGGTGGATGAACTGGCAACCCTGGCGCCGCGGCCCAACGAGGAAGAAAGCCTGGCCAAGGAGCGCCAGCGGCTGCAACAGAACGAACGCCGGGCAGAAGCGATTGCCGCGGCGCTGGCGGAATTGACGCCACGCGATCGGCGCAGTGCGGGGCCGGCGGCGTCGTTGCGTGCGGCGTCCAGGTCGCTGCAACGCCTGGCACCCGCCCAGCAATCCGAGGCACCCGGCACCAATCCCGCCGAACCCGCGATGGCCGCACTGGAACGGGCCGAGGAAGCCCTGGCCGAGGCGGAGACACTGCTGACCCGGCTGATCGCCGATGCCGAGGTCGATCCCAAACTGCTGGAACAGTCGGAGGAACGCCTGTTCGCCCTGCGGGCCATGGCTCGCAAACACAGCGTGCCGGTGCCGGACTTGGCCGGGTTGCTGGATGCACTAGCCGCGCGCCTCGCGGCGCTGGAAACCGGTTCGGCTGAAATCGCCGCGCTGGAGCAAGCGGCCAGGGATACCCGGGACCGCTACATGGCCGCCGCCGCCACGTTGTCTGCTGCCCGGATCGCCGCGGCGGCGAAGTTGCAGAAAGCGGTTGGAAAAGAGCTTCCGCCGCTACGTCTGGATAAGGCCCGGTTCTTCGCCGAGGTTTCTCCCTCGCCCGAAACCGGATGGGGACCAGGCGGTATGGACCAGGTTCGGTTTCTGATCGCAACCAATCCCGGCCAGGAGCCCGGCGCCCTGGCCCGCGTTGCCTCCGGCGGCGAGTTGTCGCGGCTGATGCTGGCGATGAAAGTCGTGCTGTCGGCGGGATCGGCGGTTCCAACGCTGGTGTTCGACGAGGTGGATTCCGGCATCGGCGGCGCCACCGCGGCGGCTGTCGGGGAACGGCTGGTTCGGGTCGCCGAGGGGGTGCAGGTGCTGGTGGTCACGCACAGTCCGCAG
>JAJZEV010000020.1 GCA_021805665.1 Pseudomonadota bacterium | reverse complement strand
ATCGGCATCGCCACCCGCCAGCCGGGCAGTGCGGAGGATATCCGTACTTTGCTGCGCCGGGCGCACATGGCGGCGCGCGATGTGAAGCAAAAAGGCGGCGGCGGATGGCGCGTCGCTCACGCCGAGGCTACCGGTCGATGAAAAATCCGACAACCGGCACTGGACTGGCATTCGGTGCTTGCCCCCCCGGCTAAGCCGGGTGACAATCTAAAGATGATGCCGGTTCAGGCCCCTGCCGAGCTTGACGCCGCCGCCAGTTGTTCTGAAGCGCGGGGGGATCAGACGCGCCGTCCGTTTGGGCCGGCTTTTGCCGCTTTGGACCTGGGCACCAATAATTGCCGCATGCTGGTGGGTACCCCTTCGGGCGATGGATTTCGCGTGCTGGACAGTTTCTCCCGCATCGTCCGCCTGGGGGAGGGGCTGCACAGCACCGGCATGCTGAACGAAGCGGCGATGGACCGGGCGATCGGGGCGTTGCAGGCCTGTGCCGCCAGGTTGGTGCGCCGGCCGGTGCGCGGGGTGCGGGCGATCGCGACCGAAGCGTGCCGCCGGGCGGCGAACGGGCCGGCATTTTTGTGCCGGGTGAAGCAGGAAACGGGATTCGATTTCGGCATTATTTCCAGCCGCGAAGAAGCGGAACTGGCGTTGGAATCCTGCACCCCGCTGTTGCCCTGCGATGGCCGGCGGGCGCTGCTGTTCGATATTGGCGGCGGTTCGACCGAACTCGCCTGGGTCCGGCTGACGAACGGACGGCCGGAACTGATCGGCTACGATTCGCTGCCGGTGGGCGTTGTGACCCTGGCGGAGCGTTGGGGCGATGCCGGGTTTACCTCCGAAGGGTTCGAGGCGATGGTCGCCGATGTCGCCGACCGGCTGCGATCTTTCGAGAAGGTGCATTGCATCGCCCGGGAGATCCGCGACGGCGGGGTGCGGTTGCTGGGGACCAGCGGCACGGTCACCACGCTGGCGGGCGTCGCGTTAAATCTGGAGCGGTATCGCCGGCTGGCGGTTGACGGCGTGGAGCTTTGCAGCCAGGAGGCGGCGGACGCGCTGTCGCATCTTCGTGCGCTGGGCCGGGAAGGATTGATGCTGCATCCGTGTGTGGGGCCCGAACGGGTCGAGTTTGTGTTGCCGGGGTGTGCGGTGTTTGCCGCGATCACCCGGGTTTGGCCGGCGCCGCATGTGATCGTCGCCGATCGTGGGTTGCGGGAAGGTGTGCTGCTGCGGTTGATGCGCGCTGATCGTCTGCGCCAGGGGCGCCGCCGCGACGGGTGCCGCTGATGGCCAAGGCACCGTCCATGCCGCCCTCGCGGGGGTTGGTGGTTCGCGTCAAAAGCGCGAAAAGCCGCAGCACCGCGTCCGCGCGGTGGTTGGCGCGACAGTTGAACGACCCTTATGTCGTGGCGGCCAAACAGCAGGGCTGGCGGTCGCGTGCGGCATTCAAGCTGTTGGAATTGGATGACAAGTTCCACCTGATCCAGAAGGGTGTGCGGGTCTTGGATTTGGGTGCGGCGCCGGGAGGATGGACTCAAGTCGCGGTGAAGCGCGGCGCGTCGGCGGTGTTGGCGTTGGATTTGCTGCCGATCGACCCGATCCATGGTGCGGTGATCATGCAGGGCGATTTCACCGACCCGGCGATGCCGGAACGGTTGACGACGGACCTGGGCGGCGGGGCGGACCTGGTCCTGTCGGATATGGCGCCCAACACGACGGGACATGCCTCGACCGATCACATCCGGATCGTGGCACTTGCCGAAATGGCGGTGGATTTCGCGATCCAGGTGCTGTCGCCGGGTGGGGCGTTCGTGGCGAAGGTGTTCCAGGGCGGGTCGGAAAAGCAGATACTGGACGTGCTGAAGAAGCACTTCAGCACCGTGCGGCATGCCAAGCCGCCGGCGAGCCGGAAGGATTCCAGCGAGCTTTACGTAGTGGCGACCGGATTCAAGGGGCGACCGGACGCTGTTACCGACCCGCTTCCGCAACCCGGATAGCCCCCGGTACGGCTGCGAGGATGCTGTCGTGACCGGACGGATGTTCCGGGCGGATGAAGCCGAAAACCTGGTAGTCGGCGGTTCCCATCTGGTTGGTGGGTGGCCACCAGACGCGCACCGAACTCCAGTCTCCGTCGGGGGAGACGTCCAGCACCAGTTGGTCCGTTGTCACGCGGCGATGCACCCAGTTGGCCTGGGTCACCATGATCTGCCGCCGCGACAATACGGCCGAAACCACCGCGACGTGTCCATAGGGCAGGTGGGAGGATCGGCGATAGACCAGGATGCTGCCGACCTGCGGCGTGCGGGACCGGGCGTAGCGGCCCTCGGCTTTTCCCCACCAGTCGGCGGCGTCGCCGGACAGGTTCACACCGGTCAGCGCCCGGGCGAACGGGGCGCACTCCACAGGGGCGGCCTGGCCGGCATCGCCGATGCGCGCGCCGCTATTCGCGCCGCCGCTGCCGCATGCGGCGAGCGCCAGGCAGATCAGCGGAAGCAGGCGGAAGGCGATGCTCGGCATGGGGCCCCGGTGGCGATGGTCGTTATATCGAACGCACGGGCGGGAAGATGCAACAACGAACCGATCGTGTGAGCGATCCGCTGCTCTTGGCGCGGTGGTCCCGCGGCCGGCACCCGGCGAACCGGTTCGAATTGCGATCGTGGCCCGGCGCATCGCCGCGCCTTTATTCAAAGCCCTGCGAGGCGGCTCACCATGACAGTTTCCGCCGGCCTCGCGTCCATTTGGGCCGGTATTCTTAAAGCGTCAGTCCGCCATCCACCGTGATCGTCTGGCCAGTGACCATGGCGGCGCCGAAGCCCAGGAAAAGCACGACCTCGGCCAGGTCTTCCGGCTGGCATCGCCGCTTCAGCAGCGCCCGTTCGATCGACTGCTGCCGTTCCTCGTTGGTCCAGTTCACCATCCAGGAGCTGTCCACGGCACCCGGTGCGATCGCATTCACCCGCACTTCCGGGGCCAGCGCGCGGGCAAGGTTCTGCGTCAGGCTGACCACGCCGGCCTTGGTCGCGCCGTAAGCCAGGCTGCTGCCGGCCCGACCGAGCCCAGCGATCGACGCCGTACTGACGATCGCGCCATTGGCCGCTTTCAGGGCCGGGGCGGCGGCCTTGGCGCAGCGGAACACGCCCAGCAGGTTAACCTGCAACAGGGTTTGCCACAGCTCCTCGGTGATCATATCCAGTTCCGGCGGGGCGATCCTGCGGCTGGTGCCGGGTGTGCCGGCATTGGCGAACAGCAGGTCCAGCCGGCCCAGATCGGCCACCGCCTTGCTGACCATCGCCACGCAATCCGCCGCGTCGCCCACGCTGCCCGGCGCCATGATCGCCTTGCCGCCGGCATCGACGATCTGGTCCACGGCTTCCGGCCCGCGCGGGTCGTCGGTCAGGAAGTTGATCGCGACGGTGCAGCCGAAGCCGGCCAGCATCTTCGCCGTGGCGAAGCCGATACCGGACGCGCCGCCGGTTACCAGCGCGGTCTTGCCCCTCAGGTCGTAGGTAATCATTTGCCCTCCATCGGGCCGATCGCCCGCAATGCCTGTTTCAACGCCAGAAGTTTGCGGTCGCGCTCCTGGAACAATTCCTCCGGGGAGCGGTCGCCCCAGTCGAAATAGCCCTTCCCGGCCATGACTCCCGTGCGGCCTTCCTCGATCAGTTTGTCCAGCGTCTCGCTGCTCTCGCGCGGGACGGGGGGCGTGTAGCTGCGGTTTTTCATCCCCTGCTGCATCAGCAGTAACCCGGTGAAGTCGGCTTTCGCCATGATTCCCAGGATCGGAATGCGCAGCGCCAGCCCGTGCAGGACCGAATCGTCGATGTCCTTGGGTGTCACCAGACCCTCATCCAGAAGGCGATAAACTTCCAGCTGCATGGCCGCTTGCAGGCGGTTGGCGACGTAGCCCTGCACCATCTGCTTGAACACGACCGGCGCCTTGCCCATCGCGGCGACGATGTCGCGCACATGCTCTACCACGCCCGGTTTGGTCCCCGGCCCGGGGCACAGATCCACCAGGTCGCACAAATACGGCGGCGTGTACCAGTGCGCGATGATCGTCCGCGCCTTTAACCCTTCCGGCACCAGCGGGAAGATATCGAGGTTAGAAGTATTGCTGGCCAGAATGGCATCCGGTTCCATCAGCGCCAGAAGCTGCTCGTAAACCGCCCGTTTCACATCGGGCCGTTCCACCACGGCTTCCACCACCAGTTCGGCGCCCTTCACCGTGTCGGCCAGCGAGGGCACACAGCGCACGGCTGCCGACAGGCGCTGACGGTTCCAGGTGCCGTCCGCTTCCCCGGCCCGGGACAGGGTCGCCAGCGCGGTGGCCATCAGGCCCGGTGCGCGTTCCAGCGTTTCCGGGTTGTTGTCGGTCAGGCGAACCCGGTGCCCGCCCAGCGCGAAAACCAACGCCAGCGCGTGCCCCATCAGGCCCGCACCGACAACCGCGACTTCCGCCATTCTACACTCCTTCCGGCAGCCAGGGCTCCGGCGCCCGGCAATCGATATCGGTGGCCACATCCACCACCACGGTTTCGTCCGACGCCAGCGCATCCCGCAGCGCCGGCCCGATTTGCGACGGGTCTTCCACCCGAATGCCTCGCAGTCCGAAGACCTTGGCGACATCGGCGAAATTGGTTGGCCCGAAGCGCACCAACTCCGCCACGTCGCCCGGCGTGTTGCCCTGCTGCCGCTGGATGTTCGGCCAACCCTGGCCGAAGCCGGAGTTGTTGTTGACCACAAGCACGACCGCGATGCCCCTGCGCCGAGCGGTTTCGAGTTCGGCGAGGTGATAATAGAGAGCGCCGTCGCCGGACCAGCAGATCACCTTGCGTTGGGGCGCCGCGCATTTCGCCCCCAGCGCCGCCGGGAACGACCAACCCAAGGAGCCGGCGGCGCGCAGATAGGTTTGTCCCCGGCCGTTCAGTTCGATCAGCGAACTGGTCCAAATGCTGGAATAGCCGGTATCGGCCACCAGGATTCCATCGGCGGGCAGGGCGGCGGTAATCTCGGCGCACAGCCGGTCCGGCCAGATCGGCGACGCAGCACTCGCCAGCGCCGCCGTTCGGGACTGCCGCCACGCCCGCATGACGCCTTCGGCCCAATCCGCGAACGCGGTGTCGCGCGCCGGCTTGCCCAGTGCGGCGATCAACGCGGCCAGGGTCGCTTTCGGATCGCCCATCACGCCCAGCGTATTGGGGTAAGACCGGCCGATATCGGTGGGATCGAGGTCGATCTGCACGCATGGCGTATCGATCGCCGGTATGCGCCAGGCGTGCGTTACCTGATCGCCGGTTTCGCACCCGACGAACACCACCAGCTCCGCCGCATGAACGATCCGGTTCGTCGGCGGGGCGGCGTAGTTGCCGGCGCAGCCGACGGCCAGCCGGTGGCGGGTCGGCACTATCCCCCTGGCACCCAGGGAGGTAGCAATCGGGGCTTCGATCAGCTCTGCCAGTGCCAGCAGTTCCGGCCCGGCGCCGGAGGCCGTGGCCCCCTCGCCGGCGACGATGACTACTTTTTTCGCCCCGCGTATGCGGTCTGCCGCCCGCTCGATCTCGTGCGGATCGGCGACCGGGCGGTGCGGCGGCACGGTCATCTGGAAGGCCGGTTCGGCGACCGGGGCGTCATGCACCATTCCGGTTTCGACCACTTCGCCCATCAGCCCGTTCAGGTCCAGATGCGCCGGACGCGGGGTGCCGGTCATTGCCTCCCGCCACGCCTGGCGCATCAGGCGCGGTAGATCGGCGGCCTTATCGACGCGGGCGGAGAACTTGGTGACCGGGGCAAACATGGGGGTGTGAGGCAGTTCCTGGTAGGCGTTCCGGTGCTGCATCGACGGCTGCTTGTGCCCCGTCATCGCAATGACGGGTGTGCGTCCCAGATAGGCGTCCTGCAACCCGGATGCGAGGTTCGCCGCCCCGACCGACTGCGCGAAACACACGCCGGGCTTTCCGGCGATCCGGGCATAACCGTCGGCCATGTAGGCGACGGCTTTTTCGCTGTGGCCCAGCACGCGCTGCACGCCCAGGGTGCCCAGCTCGATCAGGGTGCGGCGCAGGACGGCGTCTATGAAGAAAACATGGCTGGTGCCATTGGCGGCCAGGCTGCGTGCCAGGAATTCGGCGCCGGTGACCGGTTCGGCCTGCGTCATGGATGGTTCTCCCGTTTGGTTGCCGACAACTTAGAATAGTTTTCCGGCGCCGGGAAATCCGCGAGCGGGCGCGTCACGCATGGACGGCGCCGCCGCATCCCCTTATGTTACTGGCTGGTAATCGCCAGCGGAAAACGGGCGAACCCTTGGGGAGAAATGTCATGCTGGCAGGCCGGATTCGGACCGCCCTTCTGTGTGCCGCCGTAGTGGCCGGGTTCGTCACCCCGGTCCGGGCGGCCGACGTTAAGCACTACAGCCTGGGTTACGATCAGCCGCACACCACGGCATACGGCGTGGGCGCCGATCTGTTTGCTGCCAAGCTGGCCGAACTCAGCAACGGGACGATGGTCATCGACCAGTTCCCCGGCGCGCAGTTGGGTCAGGAACCGCAGATGCTGCAAAAAATCCGCACCGGGGACATCGATTTCATCTTCAGCTCCTCTGCCAACGCCGCGACCGTGTCGCCGGAATCCGGTGTGCTGTCGATCCATTATCTGTTTACATCTGAAGACCAACTGGTGCGTGCCATCGCCGAACCAAGGCTGGCGGCGGCGCTGCGGGAACTGTTCGAGTCCACCGTGAAGGACGCCCACTTCCTGGTGCCGTTGACCCTGGGATTGCGGGACCTGTACGGCAAGAAAGAAATACATTCGGTTGCCGACGTGAAGAATCTGAAAATCCGCGTGCAGGCGACGCCGACCGAGGACGCGATGTTCCCAGCTTACGGCGCCCAGACGGTGCATATGCCGTTCGGCAGTGTCTATACCAGCTTGCAGACGGGCGTGGTGGACATGGCAGAGAACGGCATCAACGTCTATGACACCAATAAGCACTACGAAGTCGCCCCGGTCATGTCGATGACGGAACATGAGGCGAATAACGCCCTGCTTTGGGTCAGCGGCAAATTATGGGCTTCGCTGACCGCCGAACAGCAGGGCTGGGTGGAGGCCGCGGCGACCGAGGTCGCAACGAAAGAACCCGCCCGGGCGATCGCACTGGAGCACAAATCGCGCGCCAAACTGGAAAAACTGGGTGTGACGTTCGTCGGTGACGTGGACAAGTCGGGCTTCATCGCGGCCGCGAGGCCGTTGCAGGATAAGATCGCGGCCGACCTGGGACCGCACGCGACGAAAATCCTCGAAATCTGCCGTTCCGTCCAGTGACGGCGCCGATCGTTCTTGAAACGGACCGCCATCTGAAGTGGTCCGCTTTCGATGTGCTGGAAAAATGGCTGATGATCCTGTGCGGTGTTTGCCTGGCTGTCTTTGCCGCGACCACCCTGATCGACGTCGTGACACGGGAATCCGGCCATGCATTGCTGTGGCTGCAAGAGGTGACTTCGACCTTCTTCACCTATGGCGTGTTCATCGGCGCGTCTGTCGCTACCCGCCGTAACGATCACCTGTACCTGACGGCATTGACCGAGAAAATGTCAGGCGCACCCAGACGCTTCTTCGAGGTCTTCAACCGGGCTGTCGTGCTGCTCGCCGGCCTGGCGATGGTCTGGTTCGGCTGGCAGAATGCGCTGACCGGGCTTGGCAGCTTCCGTATGCCCTCGATGCTGCCGATGACCTACCTCTACGCCGGCATCCCCCTGTGCGGCGCGTTGGTCGCGCTGTTCTCGCTGGAGCAGATCGTCAACAGCCTGCGTAACGGCTTCATCGCCCCGGACTCCCCCCCATGATCGCCTCCAACGCCATTCTGCTCGGTTGTATGACCGGGCTGTTTCTGACCCTGGGGTATCTTGGCGTCCCGGTGGCCTTCGCACTGATCGCCGGGGTGCTGGTGGGGACCGCATTCACGCCGATCAGCCTGCAATCGATGATGGCGCAGTTGTTCAACGGCATCGATTCGGAAGCCTTGATGGCGATTCCGTTCTTTCTGCTGGTCGGGGAGATGATGACCTCCGCCAACGTCGTCATTCGCATCGCGGAACTGTCGCAGGCTTTGGTCGGGCATGTGCGCGGCGGCCTGGCGCAGGTGACGACGGTGTTTTCGATGTTCTTCTCCGGCATGTCCGGATCGTCGTCGGCCGACGTCGCGGTGCTGTCGCGCACCATGGCCAAGCCGATGGCACGCGAGGGCTACCGCCCGGAATTCACCGCCGCGCTGATCGCCGCCGCATCGACCATCGCCGCGCTGGTGCCGCCGTCGATCATGGCGGTGGTTTACGGCGCGATCGGCAATGTCTCCATCGCCGGGCTGTTCCTCGGAGGCATCGCACCGGGCCTGTTCATCGGGTTCGGCCTGATGATCTACTGCTATTTCTTCGGCCCGCGCGGCTTCCAGCGCCCACGCGCGACCTTCCGCCAACTTGCCGCCGCGGGACGGTCGGCGTCCCTGCCGATGATGATTCCCGTCATCCTGCTGGGCGGCATCCTGACCGGCTGGTTCACCCCGACCGAGGCGGGCGTGATCGCCATCGCCTATATCCTGCTGGTGGTGATTCCGTTCCTGAATCCGGGACATCTGAAGAATATCCCGAACGATTTCATGCAGGCCGGACTGATCTACTCGCTGCCGATGATCACCATCGCGGCGGCCACCGCTTTCGGCTGGATGCTGGCGTATCTGCGTGGCCCGATCGTGGTTGCCGGCTGGATCGGTGCGTTCGCCGGGGGCAATGCGGAACTGACCATGTTCGCGCTGGTGGCGGTGTTCGTGATCGTGGGCGATTTTATCGAACCGGTGCCGGCGATCATCATCTTCATGCCGGTGGTGAACGTGCTGACCGATCAGGCCAACATCAATCCTGTCCATATGGGCGTGGTGCTGATCGTCACGCTGGCGTTTGGATTGATCACCCCGCCGTACGGGCTGGCGTTGCTGATGGCCTCGAAGTTTCTCGAGGTTCGGTTCTCCTCTGCTCTGCGGGCGAGTTTACCTATCTACTTGATCTTCTTCGCGGCGATCGCCTTCACCATTTTCCTGCCGGAGATCGTGCTGTGGTTGCCGCGCCACGCGTTTCCTGAGTCCGTGGGGTGCTTCAAGTCGCCGTCGGGGGCGGGGTATATCTGCCCGTAGGGTTCAGTCAGCAGGCAGCGCATCGTTCGAAAACTTCCAGATGGTCCGTCCACGCTACCCGGCGCCAAACTGGCGCGGCCAGCACCGCATGCAGCGCGTCGATCTCAGCGGTGCTGTCGCGATCCTGCGCCAGCACCGCCACGGCCACCCGGTCGAACGGCGCCAGCAACGGCACAACCGCCTGGTTCGGGCGGACCATCAGCATCGGCATATCGGGCGGGGCGGATATCGCGAACGCGCCAACAACCCCAACCCCGTCGTTGCCGGAGGGCACCAGCACAACCGCGCCCCCGGCCAGCCGAACCGCGTCGCGCGCGGCGGTCCGGGCCGGCTGCATGGTCCGGTGGGACAGCAGCAGCCCGACGATCCCGCCCAGTTGCAGCGTCAGCAGCAAAGCCATGCGCCAGCGCATCGGCGGTGGCGGTGCGGCGAGCAGCAGGGCCACGAAGGGCAGCCCGAACGATAGATACCGCAGCTCGATGGGCGTGTTGTCGAACACCGCCCCCAGGGCCAGCAACCCGGCTGCCGGCGCCGCTGCCGCCGCCAGAATTGGCCGGATTGCCGGATTGCCGGACCATGGCCTCGACCGGATGACCGGAACAATCAGCAGCACCGACACCAGTGCAAGCCCTGCCGTGGCCAGACCCCGCCAGACGCCGGAGACATAATGGGGCAACCCACCGAATATCGCCGCGCCTTGGTATTGGATCAGGCGGGTCAGGCTTATCCAAAGCGAAAATGGTGCAAACTGGCCGGTTCGCGCAGCGTGCTGCGCCAGGAAGAACCAACCGTCCAATGCCAGGAACGGCAGCGTCGCCGGGATCGCAGTCCAGGCCCCGGCCGCGGCCACCGCGGCGGCACCGGCAAACACCGCCAGATAATTGCAGCAGCACGCCGCCCCAAGGCACAGCCCGGCGGCGGCGAACCGCCGGCCCGGCATCAGCGCGATGCCGGCCAGCGTCAGCGTTTCGGCCGGCGCGAAGCCGCGGGCAATAGCGTTCGTATAGGCAAAGCCGTAGCATCCCAGCGCGATCAGCATGGCCAGGGCAGGGCGGATACCGCACTGCCGAGCGATCATTCCCACCAGCGAGATTGACGCAACACCGCACAGCACCGACAACATTCGAATGGCGAACAGCCCGGGGCCGAACAGGCTGCGCCAGAGCGATGCCGCCCAAAAATACAGCGGCGGATGCACGTCGGTGGCCCTCAGATCATGTGCGATCGCGGCGACCGTGGTGTGACCCGCCTGGATGGAAGCGGCCATTCCGGCGGGAAACACGGTCGTCGGCCAGACCGGCCTCGCGGTGCCGGCGGTCAGGAACAAGGTATATTGTTCATCGTATTCGGCGCCGCGCAGCCAGGCGGCTGCGGTCAGCACCGCCGCTGCCGTAAGCACCGCCGCCCAGCGCAGCCGAATGTCCGTGGTGTTAACCAAATATCAATACTTTCGCGTCATGTTGATCCGCGTGTAGCAGGCAAAGGTTAACGAAGTGCTTATGCGGGACGTGCCATCGGCTTTATCGCGACGATCCTGGCAGCCGCCGATTTCGGTGGTGGTCCCCGCGCACAACGAAGCCGCGGGCTTGCCGCTGTTTCATCGACGCCTGACCGGGGCGTTGATCGGGATCGACAACTGGGAGGTCGTCTATATCGACGACGGCAGCACCGATGCGACCCTGGCGGTGATCGAATCGCTGCGCCGCACGGACGACCGCGTGGCCGTGGTCAGCTTGTCGCGCAACTTCGGCAAGGAAGTCGCCACTACCGCCGGGCTGGATCACGCGGGTGGCGATGCCGTCGTGGTGATCGACGCGGACCTGCAGGACCCGCCGGAGACGATCCCGGAACTGATTGCCCAATGGCGTGCCGGGTTCGACATGGTGTACGCCAAACGGCGCAGTCGAACCGGCGACTCCTGGCTTAAACGCGGCACCGCCCGGGGCTTCTACCGCCTGATGCAGCGCATGGGCGATTTGAAACTGCCCGAGGATACTGGCGATTTCCGCCTTATGAGCCGCCGCGTGGTCGATGCGGTCAGGCAGTTGAGGGAGCAGCACCGCTTCATGAAGGGCTTGTTCGCCTGGGTCGGCTACCCGACCACGTTTGTCACCTACGACCGCCAGCCCAGATGCGCGGGAGTCAGCAAATGGTCTTACTGGAAACTGTGGAACCTGGCGCTGGAGGGCATCACCAGC
The DNA here is from genome assembly GCA_021805665.1 of Pseudomonadota bacterium. Taxonomy (GTDB): domain Bacteria; phylum Pseudomonadota; class Alphaproteobacteria; order Acetobacterales; family Acetobacteraceae; genus Rhodopila. The sequence continues at coordinate 14,374 of JAJZEV010000020.1, read as the reverse complement.
TTCACCGTCATGCCGCTGAAACTGGCGTCCTATGTGGGTCTGGGCGTCGCGTTGCTGTCGGCGATCTATGCGGTGCAGGTGATCGTGAAGACGCTGATCATCGGCAATCCCGTCGCCGGCTATCCCAGCCTGATGACCGTCGTGCTGTTCCTGGGCGGCATCCAACTGATGTTCCTGGGCGTGATCGGCGAATACCTGGGGCGGGTGTTCAATGAAACGAAACAACGGCCGCTGTATTTAGTCGAACGATACGTCCCAAGTTCTGTCAAGGTATCGGTGTGAGGCTGCTGGTCTTGCTGCTTTGCCTGTTGTCCGGTTCGGCCTTCGGGCAGCCGGTTCTGAACCGGGGGATTAACATCACGGGCTGGTTTCGCTTTCCCGTCAGCCGCGACCCCGCCGTCCTGGCGCACTATATCGGTGACAGGGCACTGGCCGGCCTGCACGCCGCCGGGTTCGATTTCGTCAGGCTGGCGGTCGATCCAGATATGCTCGACATCGGTTCCCTGCTGGCGGCGATCCGGCGCATCCAGCGCCAGGGACTGACGGTCGTGGTGTCCCCCAATCCGAACGGCTGGCATCTGGAAACCGATCCCGACAGGCTGTTGCGGTTCTGGCATATCCTGGCACCGGCCTTGCGCGGGCTGGACCCGGCCCGAACCGTGCCGGAGGTGGTGAACGAACCGGTGTTCCCGGACGATCCGGCCGGCTGGGGCCGGTTGCAGCACCGGGTGCTGACCGAAATCCGGGCGTCGCTGCCCCGATCCATGGTTGTGCTGACCGGCCAGGACTGGGGCAGCATCGCCGGGCTGCTGACCCTGGCGCCGGAGGACGATCCGAACGTCATCTACAGCTTCCACTTCTACGACCCGGTGGACCTGACCTCGCTGGCCGCTTACCGATCGGATGTGGATCGCCGCGCCCTGGCGGCGCTGCCCTTTCCGGCCGGGGATGACTGCGCGGCGCCGGCAGCCGACCAGCCGACGCGCGACCTGATCCGTTATTACTGTGCCTCCCACTGGAATGCGGCGCATATCGGGGGCGAGATCGATCGCGCCGCCGTATGGGCGCGTATCCACCGTGTCCGTTTGCTGGCCGGCGAGTTCGGGGCCGCTGCCCAATTGAACCGGCCCGCGCGCCTTGCGTGGCTGCAAACCGTTCGGCTTGGGTTGCAGGACAAAGGCATCGCCTGGACGCTGTGGGGCTATGACGACATCATGGGCCTTGCGGTCAGCCGCCCGATCCCGCCCGACCCGGTGCTGGACGCTGGAGTGTTGGCCGCGCTGGGCATGACAACGGGGACACGATGACGACCATCGGCGCTGAAAGTCTGGACCCGGCCGACTGGTCTGCCCTGCGCGCACTGGGCCACCGCATGATCGACGACATGTTCGATCATCTGCAAACCCTGCGCGACGGCCCTGTCTGGCAGCCCATGCCTGACCCGCTGCGTCAGGAACTGCGCCAGCCCCTGCCGCGCCTGCCACAAACCCCCGAGTCGGTTTACGAGACCTTCCAGCGCCTGGTGCAGCCATACTCCACCGGCAACCTGCACCCGCGGTTCATGGGCTGGGTTCATGGCGGCGGCAACCCCGTCGGCATGCTGGCCGAACTGCTGGCCGGCGGCCTGAATGCCAATCTGGGCGGACGCGACCACGCCCCGATCGAGGTCGAACGCCAGGTCATCGCCTGGTCCGCCGAGATGCTGGGCTTTCCAGCCGGCGCGTCCGGCGTGCTGGTCACCGGCACCTCGATCGCCAACCTCATCGGCGTGCTGGTCGCCCGTTCCGCGATGCTCGGGCCCGGGGTGCGCAGCGAGGGCGTCGGTGGGACGCGGCTTGTCGCCTACACCTCCGCTGCCGCTCATGGCTGTATGCCGCGCGCGATGGAAATGTCCGGTCTGGGGCGCGATGCGCTGCGGATGATTCCCTGCGATGCGGACGGCCGCATGCGTCTGGACCTGCTGACCCGGCACCTGGAGGCAGACCGTTCGGCTGGCGCCCGGCCGTTCCTGCTGATCGGCACCGCCGGCACCGTCGATATCGGGGCGATAGACGATCTTGCCGCCCTCGCCGATATCGCGGCGCGCGAGGGCCTGTGGTTCCACGTCGATGGCGCCTTCGGGGCGGTCGCGGCCCTGTCGCCCAAACTGCGCCCCAAGCTGGCCGGAATCGACCGGGCCGATTCGGTGGCATTCGATTTCCACAAATGGGCGCAGGTCCCTTACGATGCCGGCTGCATCGTCGTACGGGACCAGGCACGGCAACTGGAAACATTCAGCGCCGAGGCCGCCTATCTAAAGCGGGAAACCCGGGGCCTGGCAGCCGGCGGCGTCTGGCCCTGCGACCTGGGGCCGGACCTGTCCCGCGGATTTCGGGCACTGAAGGTCTGGATGACGCTGTCGGTCCATGGTTCGGATCGTATCGGTGCCATCGCCGAACAAACCTGTGCCCTGGCCGCGATGCTCGCCGCAAGGGTGGACCGGGAGCCGGCGTTGCAACGGCTGGCCCCCGTCGCGCTGAATATCGTCTGCTTCCGCTACATCGCCGCGACCGGCGATCTTGACCGCCTGAACGCGGATATCGTGGCGGACCTGCACGAATCTGGGATCGCCGCACCGTCCACCACGATGGTCAGCGGGTTGCTGGCGATCAGGGCGGCCATCGTCAACCACCGAACCGAGGAGACCGATATCGCGATCCTGGTGGATGAGATCCTGGCGGCCGGGCACAGGCGGGCGCCCTAAAAGAAAAGCCCCCGGTTATTCACCGGGGGCAAGTATACAGGGAGGCTTCACGTCTGGGAGACGCAGGGACCAGAGGCCCCTTTCCAGCGACTTGCGCTGAAACTCTAACGGCAACGCCGTCGTATTCGATGGCTGCTTCTAATCCCGCACCTGCGAAGGAAACCACTGTTCAGAACTGGCATCCGCCATGTTGGTTTCGCATGCCTACCTATTGGTATGATTGAAAATGTCATAGCTACCCCCGCTCAACCCGGCGATCAGCATAAGACTTTGAATTTTAGCGTAAAACCGCCTGGTTTGCAGGCCGGCGCGGGCGCCGGCGCACAGTGGCTGGAGGAGGTTTTGATTCAGCCGTTCGGCATTGCATTGATCTCGATCAAACCGACCGGCCGAAGCCGGTCAATGAATTTCCGTCAACCGCGCCAGCAGGAAATCCCTGAACACCGCGACGCGCTTCGAGTTCCGCAGTTCCTCGGGATAGACGAAGAACACGTCCACCTTCGGCCCCTTCAAGTCGGTCAGCACATGGACCAGATCGGGGTTCTCGTTCACCACGTAATCCGGCAGCGCGCCGATACCCAATCCCGATCGGATGGCCAGCAGCACGGCGTGAACCGAGTTCACCTCCAGCAATGCCCGGCGAGGGTTGCCGGGGCGGCGTCCGGCGTCGGCAAGCCAGTTGACCTCCTGAATCGGCGGATGGTGCTGGCCGAACAGAACCAGGCGGTGGGCGTCCAGATCCTCGGCCCGCTGCGGAACGCCGTGTTTCTTCAGATATTCCGGGGAGGCCACCACATGCCACTGCATCGTCATCAAGTGCCGCTGCACCAAATCCGGCTGCTTCGGCGGATGCATGCGAATCGCCACATCCGCTTCCCGCATCGCCAAATCCAGTTCCGCGTCGTCCAGCAACAGGGCGACGGAAACGTCTGGATAGGCTTCCAGGAAACCGTGCAGCCTGGGTGCGAGCCATGAGGAGCCGAACCCCACGGTGGTGGTCACCTTCAGACGTCCGGCCGGCTTTTCCTTGCTTTCGGTCAGCAGCGCTTCCGTGATCGCCAGCTTGGCGAACACCTCCCGCACCGTCCGGTTCAGCGACTCGCCCTGTTCGGTCAGAATCAGGCCGCGGGCGTGGCGGTGGAACAGCGGAACCTGCAGTGCCTCCTCCAGCGCCGAAATTTGCCGCGAAACAGCCGATTGGCTGAGGCTCAGCGTATCGCCAGCATGCGTGAAGCTGCCTGCTTCCGCCACGGCGTGAAAGACACGCAGCTTGTCCCAGTCCATCACAAAGTCTCTCCCGTCGGCTGTTAACGTCGGAGCCGCACCGATCGCTCGCCCACGATGCTTGTGGGCAATACGTCAAGCCTAAACACACTTTACCATTTCATGTGACGGAATTTGCTGGATTTAGGCAAATTTTGTCTAGGTTGCGGCGACGAGGACGGGAAGCTCATGCTCCGCGAGGAATTTCTCCGCCTCCAGCGCCGCCATGCAGCCCGTTCCGGCTGCCGTCACGGCCTGACGGAATATCTTGTCCTGAACATCCCCAGCCGCGAACACGCCGGGCACCGAGGTCCGCGTACTGCCGGCCACGGTGCGGATGTAGCCGTCCGGGTCCATGTCAATATGGCCGGCGAACATCGCCGTGGTCGGGCTGTGGCCAATGGCGATGAACACGCCATCGACCGGCACGACGCTTTCCTGCCCGGTTTTTTCGTTGCGCAGGCGCACCCCGGTCACGACTTCCGGTGTGCCGCCGCCGACGATCTCTTGCACCGAACTGTCCCAGATCACATCGATCTTGGGGTGGGCGAACAGCCGGGCCTGGAGGATTTTCTCCGCCCGCAGCGTGTCGCGGCGATGGATCAGCGTCACCTTGTCGGCATGATGCGTCAGGTACAACGCCTCCTCAACCGCGGTATTGCCGCCGCCGACGACCGCGACTGTCTTGCCGCGGTAGAAGAAGCCGTCGCAGGTGGCACAGGCCGACACGCCGCGGCCCGACAGCGTCTGTTCCGATTCCAGGCCAAGCCAGCGCGCTTGGGCGCCGGTGGCGACAATCACCGCGTCGGCGGTATAAATGTCGCCCGAGTCGCCCCGGCAGACGAACGGCCGGCGGGAGAAATCCACCCCGACGATCAGATCTTGGAAAATCCGGGTGCCGACATGGGTGGCCTGCGCTTCCATCTGCTCCATCAGCCACGGACCTTGGATCACGTCGGCAAAGCCGGGGTAATTTTCAACATCGGTCGTGATCGTCAACTGCCCGCCCGGCTGCATACCGGCCACCAGGATCGGCTGCATATTCGCGCGCGCGGCATAGATCGCGCCGGTGTAGCCGGCCGGGCCGGCGCCAACGATCAGAACTTTGGTATGGTATGTTTCGCTCATACCCGAACATATCGGCGTGCGGCCGTTCTGGGCAATGGCGCTGTGTCGGGTTCGGTCCCAATGGACGGCAGCCTCGCCGGCCCGGGTGCCGGTATCGCTACCGATGGCTGCCTGCCCGGTTCGACCCAAGGGCCCGCTTTCCCGGTTGCCTTGACCGCCTCCGGCGTCCAATTTGCCGCTATGAACGAAGCAAAAAACGACAGGGTCGCACTGGCCCTGCAAGGCGGCGGCTCACATGGGGCGTTCGCCTGGGGGGTGGTGGACCGCCTGCTGGAACGGGGACAGCGTTTCGACTCGATATGCGGCGTGTCGTCCGGTGCAATGATCGGCACGATGGTGGTGCAGGGGCTCGTCAAGGGCGGTCCGGCCGGTGCCAGGGCAGAGATGCGCAGGCTTTGGCAACGGGTCGCGGATGCCCATTCGTTCAGCCCGTTGCAGGCCGCCCCGCTGGAGCGCTGGCTGTTCGGCGGCTGGGATTTGTCCAACTCCATGCTGTGGCAGGGTATGGAGATGGCGATGCGGATGTTCAGTCCGGCGCAGATCAACCCGTTCGGGCATAACCCGATGCGTATGCTGCTGGACGGTCTGGTACAGCCGCATTTGCTGACCGATTCGCGGGCGCCCCAGCTGACCGTGGCCGCGACCGATGTGGAAACCGGGAAGGCGGTATTCTTCGGCAATGCCGAAATCGATATCGACGTGCTGTGTGCCTCGGCCTGTTTGCCGTTCGTGTTCCCCGCGGTTCAGATAAAGGGCCGTGCGTACTGGGATGGCGGCTATGCCGGTAATCCTCCGCTGGCGCCGCTGTTGCATCCCCGGCTTCCCGCGGAACTGATCCTGGTGCGGGCGCAGGCGGCGCACCGCCCCGGCACGCCGACGTCGCCGACTGAAATCACCAATCGGCTGAATGAAATCGCCTGCCAGAATGTGCTGGCCGCCGAACTCGCGGCGCTGCCGGAGTTGGTGAAACTACGGATCTATGACGCGGATGAAGCGCTGGTGCATCTGCCAATCTCGTCGAAAATGAGCGGCGAGCAGGCGTTTCTGAAACAGTTGTTCGAATCCGGAAGAGCGGCCGCCGAATCGCTTTAAAGTCTGGGCAGGGCGTCTTCCAGATGCATCGGGGCATCTTGGACGATCCGAATCGACGGCTCGTGCCCCGGGGGCGGCCCGGCACTCGGGATATTCGCCACAAAGATCGTCAGATCGAACGCCCCAACCGGGGCGAGGCCCATGCGATCAGCCGGCGCGAGCGGCGACTCGGGCTTACTGGAAGCAGCCGAAGCCCGGGCCTGTATCGCTTCGGCTTCGGCGTCGAGATCGCACGCGACCTCAAGCAACATCTGCGTCAATAAAGGATCGTCGCCCAACTTGGCTAACGCTCGGGCGTGCTCGGCTTGGTGCCTGAAATGCGCGGCGTCCACGGCGTCCTCCTGTTTCGCTAACAGAATAGCAACGATGACACATCCAACGTCATCACGTCATTGAGAGCGGCTGCGGTACCGGCTGGCCGGCCGAACGGTTGGCCACGCTGCCTGCTCTATTGCCGTCAGGTCGTTGCTGTCGCGCGCATCCCGTTCGGGTCGGGGCGCCGCAATCGCGAGCCGGTCCCGGGATAAGGCCGGCGGCATGGAGAGGATCGGCCACTTGTGTTCGTCAAGACAGCACACCCGGATGCCGCACGGCACCCGAGTATTATTGTAGAAACGGCAGCAAAGGGGATCGGCGGCTGAAAGGGGACAGCCGGCGCCTTATCAGGCCGCGGCGGCTTCCCGCTTGACCTTCGCCTTTTCGATCCGGCGCTTCAGGGTCTTACCCTCCAGCGTCAGCTTCGTGTTCGGCGTACCCAGCAGGAATGCGTCGATACCGCCATTATGTTCCACGGTACGGATACCGCGGGTGGACAGTTTCATACGCACTTCATGGCCCAGGATGTCGGACAACAACGACGTAACCTGCAGATTGGGCAGGAAACGGCGGCGGGTCTTATTGTTGGCGTGGCTGACATTGTTGCCAGCGAGAACGCCCTTACCCGTGATTTCACAGCGACGCGACATCGCACTTTATCCTCAGTACTGATCGGAAGGCGCGGGTTATGGCGGCAGAACCCCCCCGCGTCAAGGAAGACGGCGGCAGATTCTGACGTTAATGTCCGTTATGGTCCTGATGCTCGCGCAATTCGCCGGTTCGAACGCTGCTAATGGCGTTTGTCAGGATGCCGATGATGGCGTCGTCCGACATAGAACGGGCCAGCAGCGCCATCGATCCGCCCAAAAGGGCCGAGGCGATGGCAAGCGAACTCAGATTCTGACCCATCATGTATTCGATCGCCTTGTCCACCACGGCGCCGGCGTGGCTGAGATGGGCGGGCGACTCGTTATCGTGCTGGTCTGACATAGGCGGATTTCCTTAATCGGCGGGTTGCAATTCGTGTTCGGCCGCCTGAAGCGCCCACATACGCGCATAAAGCCCGCCCCGGGCCAAGAGCGCGGCATGACGCCCCCGTTCGGCGACGAGCCCGTCCTGCAGGACGATGATCTCGTCCGCATCGACCACGGTCGAGAGACGGTGGGCGATCACCAGCGTGGTGCGGCGGCTGGAAACGACATTCAGCGCGGATTGGATCTCCTGTTCGGTGCGGGTGTCCAGCGCGCTGGTTGCCTCGTCCAAAATCAGGATGCGCGGGTCCTTCAGGATGGTGCGGGCGATGGCCACGCGCTGCTTCTCCCCACCGGACAGCTTCAGCCCGCGTTCGCCGACCTTGGTATCGTAACCCTCAGGCAACTTCAGAACGAAATCATGCACCTGCGCCAGCTTGGCGGCCCGTTCGATGTCGTCCTGCGAGGCCCCCGGACGCCCGTAGCCAATATTGTAGCGGATGGTGTCGTTGAACAGCACGGTGTCCTGCGGCACCACCCCGATGGCCTGCCGCAGGCTGTCCTGGGTCACGTCGCGCAGATCCTGGCCGTCGATCAGGATGCGGCCGGCGGTCACATCGTAGAACCGGTACAGCAGCCGGTTGATGGTCGATTTACCGGCCCCCGTGGGCCCGACGATCGCCAGTTTGCCGCCGGCGGGAACGGTAAAGCTGACACCCTTCAGGATCGCCCTGTTGGCCTGATAGCCGAACCGGACATCCTGGAAGATCACTTCGCCGGCCGAACCCTCCGACAGGTGCGCCGTCAGCGCCTTCGCCCCCGGCTTGTCCCTGATTTCCTGCGATACCCGCAGCAGCGCGAACATCTGCTCCATATCGACCAGTCCCTGCTTGATGGTCATATAGACCACCCCCAGGAAGTTCAGCGGCTGGTAGAGCTGCATCAGATAGGTGTTGACCACCACGAATTTGCCCACCGTCATCGACCCGTCGCGCATGCCCGACGCGGCCAGCAGCATGATCAGCGTCAGCCCCACCGCGATGATCGCCGCCTGCCCCAGGTTCAGCGCATTCAGCGACACCTGCACCCGGACGGCCGCGCGCTCATACCTCGCCAGCGCGTGGTCGTAGCGCTGGGCCTCGTGCTCCTCGTTGCCGAAATACTTCACCGTCTCGTAGTTGATCAGGCTGTCCAGAGATTTGGTGGACGCATCGTTGTCGGTGTCGTTCATCGTCCGCCGGTAACGGCCGCGGCGCCCGGCCAGCACGGCGGTGAATGCGACGTACACCACGACGGCCAGGCAGGTGACGACCGCATAGCGCCAGTCGAACATGTGCCAGATGATGGCGGTCACCATAACCAGTTCCAGCGCCGTGGGCACGACGTTGAACACCGCCAGCCGCAGCACCGACTGCATCCCCAGCACGCCACGGTCGATGACGCGCGACAGCCCGCCCGTCTGCCGGTCCAGGTGGAAACGCAGGCTGACCGCATGCAGATGGCGGAACGTGCGCAACGCCAGCAGCCGCACCGCGCGCTGCTGCACCGACGCAAACAGCGCGTCCCGAATTTCCCCGAAGCCGGCGGACCCGATCCGGATCGCGCCATAGGCCAGGATCAGCGCGATCGGAACCACGAAGGCGGTCAAATCCTTCGGCGTCATGGTGTCGATGATTCGCCCGTAGACGATCGGCACATACACCGTGGCGACCTTCGACAAGATCATGAAGACCATGGCGATCACCACCCGGACCCGCGCGCCCGGGTTCCCGACCGGCCACAGATACGGCAGCAAGGATACGATTGTCTGGAATGTGGAACGCTCGACCCTTACGGAGGGGGGGAGATCCGCCGGGGCTGGTGTGGGGCTGCTTCGTCTCATGTCCCGCATGTGGCATGATGCGGTATCGTTTGAAAGGCGAGCCGCTTGCATCCGAACCCGAAAGACTCCGGATTTCAGCGCCATGTGCGCGCTTGCAACAATGCCGAACTGCCAGGGGCGCGCAAACCCTTCCTGATCGGGGATCGGGCCGTGGGTTGGGTGCCTGCCCGCATCGCCAATGCGTTAGAGCAACACCCGGAGATCGAAGCCCGCCACGGCCAGGTCGTCTTGCACGAACCCGACGCCCTGCCGTCGATCGCGCGCGCCCTGGCGGACCAGGGCCTGTACCGCTGGCGCGGCGAGGCGTTCGATGTCCGCACCAGCCCCGGCCAGCCGGCGCTGAGCCAGATCGATCGCGGCGCCATCCCATCGTTCGGTATTCAGGCTGCCGGCGTTCACGTCAACGGCCTTGTCCACCGGCCCGACGGCCTGCATTTGTGGATCGCTCGGCGGGCCATGGACAAACTGCTGGACCCCGGCAAGCTGGATCACATCGTCGCCGGGGGCGTACCCGCCGGCCTGGGGCCGCTGGAAACCCTGATCAAGGAAGCCGGCGAGGAAGCCGCGATTCCCCCGACACTCGCGGCCGAAGCCACGCAGGAAGCGATGTTCGGCTATGCCATGGAGCGCCCGGAAGGTCTTCGACGCGACTGGCTGTATTGCTACGACCTGATACTGCCCGCGGATTTCGTGCCTGCACCGGCCGACGGCGAGGTGGACTCGTTCGAGCTCTGGCCCATCGACCGTGTCGCCGACACCGTCAGGACGACTGACGATTTCAAATTCAATGTCAATCTGGTGCTGATCGACCTGCTGCTGCGGCTGGGACGCATCGAAGCCGCTGACCCGCCGTAAGGCGACGGGCCGGCATCTTCAATGGCCGGCGCCGAACGCCCGGGCTTCGATCAGCTCTCCGACACCGTCACGGCAATCGGAATTTCCCGGGCTTCGGGCTGGTCGCCCATGCCCGGAGTCCGCTGGTCGCCGTCGTCCTGATCGCCCTGGTTCTGGCCATCCTCGTTACCTTGGAAGCCGTCGCCCTGCTGATAGTTGCGGCGCTGATTGGCCTGCGGGTGCTGCTGGGCCTGGCCCGTCGGTTGGCCCTGCTGCTGCGCCTGATTCATCGCATTCAGAATACGAAAGTAATGCTCTGCATGCTGGAAGAACGCTTCCGCCGTCACCCGGTCGCCGCTGCTGGTCGCATCGCGGCCAAGCTGAAGGTATTTCTCGAAAAGCTGCTGGGCGGTGCCGCGAATGCGGATCTCAGGCCCGTTGCTGTCGAAAACGTGGTTGCGATTGAGCGGTACATTGCCGCCCGAGTGATGGCGGATTTGACCGCCGGATCCTCCACCGCCGCCCCCGCCGCCCGAGCGGTGGTTGCGGCCACGCATGCGCTTCATGTTCATACTGTTGCCGTCGTGCTTTCCCATTGTCGGTGGACCTGCGGGACTGTCGGGCACCCGATATGGGCGTCCCCGGACTCTTCCCTCGGTCAACCACGATCCATCGGCGTTGATGTTGGCACGCGAAGGGGTTTCAATATCTGACCTTCGCGACCCGGGGCGCTGCCATGCAGCACCCCTGCCACCAAATCACCGTACACATCCCGTAAAGCCCTGCCAAACAGTTTTTTCACCGATTCGGCCGGGACAGAACAATCGCGCGTGGAATTTCCGCTAAATCGAGGCGAAGCGTCGCGGTAAGCCCGCTTTCGCGCGCGATATCGACTACTGAGATAGCCTGTCCCTGACCCAGTTCAAGGACCGCGATCCCGCCCGGGGCCAGCCGGTTGTTCAAATCGGCGATAATGGCCCGGTAGGCATCGTACCCGTCGGTGCCGCCATCCAGGGCCGAACGCGGCTCATGACCGGCGACCTCCGGCATTAGCAGCGGAATATCGGCGCTGGGGATATAGGGCGGATTGGACACGATCAGGTCGAACCGGCCCGCCAGCGGGGCCGCCCAATCGCCAGCCAGGAAGGCCGCGCGGCTGGCCATGCCCAAATGTGCCGCGTTTGCCTTCGCCAGCGCCGCCGCCGCCGGGCCGCGGTCCAGCCCGATACCGAAAGCGGACGGAAACTCGCTCAGCAAGGCCAGCAGCAGGCAGCCGGTGCCGGTGCCCAGATCAAGCACCCTGGCCGGCGCCGGCTTCCCCGCGAAGGCGGCCAGTGCGGCCTCGATCAAGGTTTCGGAGTCGGGCCGCGGCACCAGCGTGGCCGGGGAGACCTGGAACTCCAGACTCCAGAATTCCCGCCGTCCGACGATCAGCGCCAGGGGTTCCCGCGCGAGCCGGCGGGCCAACAGGGTCCGATAGACGCCGTCGTCGATCGCGCGCGCCGGATCGCGGATCAGGTCGTTCCGGTTCAGGCCCAGCGCGTGCGCCAGCAACAAACGCGCGTCCAGCCGGGGCGTGTCGGTGATTTCCGCCAGCAGCGCGGCGCCGTCGTCTATCGCCCGGGCGACGGTGGTTCGGCTCATTCCTCCGCGGCCAGCCGGGCGGCCTGGTCTTCGGCGGTCAGTGCGTCGATGAATTCGTCCAGGTCGCCCTGCATCACCCGGTCGATCTTATACAGCGTCAGGTTGATGCGATGGTCCGACACCCGGCCCTGCGGGAAGTTATAGGTGCGGATCCGCTCACTGCGATCGCCCGTGCCAACCTGTGATTTCCGGTCGGCGGAGCGCGTTGCGTGCAGTTCGGCGCGCTGTTGTTCATACATGCGGGCGCGGAGAATTTTCATCGCCTTGGCGCGGTTTTTGTGCTGACTGCGCTCCTCCTGCATCGCCACCACGATGCCGGTGGGGATGTGGGTGATCCGCACTGCGCTGTCGGTCTTGTTGACGTGCTGCCCGCCGGCCCCGGACGCGCGATAGATGTCGATCCGAAGGTCGCCTTCGTTGATCTGAACGTCCACTTCCTCCGCCTCCGGCAGCACCGCGACCGTAACGGTGGAAGTATGGATGCGCCCCTGGCTTTCCGTTGCCGGCACGCGCTGCACGCGGTGAACGCCGGATTCGTACTTCAACCGAGCGAACACATTCCGGCCGGTGATTTCGGCGGTGGCTTCCTTGATCGCCCCCAGACCGGTGTCGCCGTATTCCAGGATTTCGAATCGCCAGCCTTTGGCTTCGGCGTATTTCTGGTACATCCCGAACAATTCCGCCGCGAACAGCCCAGCCTCATCTCCGCCAGCCGCCGGCCGGATTTCCAGGATGGCGGAACGTGCATCGGCCTCATCCTTCGGCAGCAGCGCGAGACGAATCTCCTGCTCCAGCGCCGGAATCTGTTCCTTCAGCTCGTAGAGTTCCGCCTCCGCCAGGTCTTTCATCTCCGGGTCGGCCAGCAGGGCCTCGGCCTCATGCTTCGCCTTCTCGGCATTTCGCAGATCGCCGATGCGGGCCACCACCGGCTCGATATCCGACAACTCGCGGGATGCTTTGACATAAGCCTCCCCGGTGATGCCGTCCGACAGCATCGCCCGCAATTCGTCGGCGCGGGCGGCAATCCGGTCGAGTTTGTATGCGAGGCTCATTTCAGGCGCGATGCAATCTGGGAGAACGGGACGGCTTCCTGGGTGCCGGTGGTCAGATCTTTCACCTGCGCGACGCCGTTGGCGATATCGTCGTCTCCCAGGATAACAGCGGCACGGGCACCGGTCCGATTGGCCCGCTCCATCCGCCGCTTCACATTCCCCCGATACGCCATTTCCGCTCGGATTCCATTGGCGCGCAGCGATTGCAGCACCTCGATCGCCGTCGCCTCGGCTGCGTCGCCGATCGGGATGACGGCAACCGGGGAGGGGGCGGGCGGGGCCGCGTCCATCAGCATCGACAGGCGTTCGATCCCGGCGGCCCAGCCGACGGCGGGGGTCGGCGGACCGCCCATTTCCGCCACCAGCCCGTCATAGCGGCCACCGGCCATGACCGTGCCCTGGGAACCCAGCTTGGAGGTGACGAACTCGAACGCGGTGTGGCCGTAGTAGTCCAGGCCGCGCACGATGCGGGGATTTTCCACGAACGGAACGCGGAACCGCACCAGATGTTCGCGCAGCTTGTCGTAGAACGCGCGGGCCGGGTCGGTCAGATACGGGCCGATGGTGGGCGCGTCGGCGACGATGCGGCGGTCGGCTTCGTCCTTGCTGTCCAGGATGCGCATCGGGTTGCGATCCAGCCGGTTCAGGCTGTCCGGAGACAGTGCCGCCTGATGATCGGTGAAGTAGGCGACCAGGGCGGTGCGATACGCGTCCCGGCTGTCCTTGTCGCCCAGGGTATTCAGCTCCAGCACCGTGTCGTCCGCGATGTTCAGGCCTTTCAGGATGTCCCAGCCGCAGGCGATCACCTCGGCATCGGCCAGCGGTTCGGCCGGGCCGATCAACTCCATGCCGATCTGGTGAAACTGGCGGTAACGGCCCTTCTGCGGGCGTTCGTACCGGAACATCGGGCCGGCGTAGAACACCTTCTGCGGCAGGGACTGCGTCAGCCCGTTCGATACCAGCGCCCGGCATATCCCCGCGGTGCCTTCGGGGCGCAGGGTGACGGAATCGCCGCCCCTGTCGTCGAAGCTGTACATCTCTTTGGTGACGACGTCGGATGTCTCCCCCAAGGTGCGGGAGAACACCCGCGTGTCCTCGAAGATCGGGGTTTGCCATTCGTCGAAGCCATATGTGGCGGCGACCAGGCGCGCGACTTCCGCGACGCGGTGGAAGCGGCGCTGTTCCTCGCCGATCAGGTCATGGGTGCCGCGGGCGGGCTGCAGAGCGCTCAAAAATCGGGTCCTTGGTGGGTTTGCGCCGGCTTATATAAGCGCGGACGGGGCGGCAAGCTACTCACACGGAGCGTCGATAGCCATGCCGAGGGTCAGAACGACAATGCGACCATGTCAGGCTCGATCATCGCCCGAAACGCCGGATCGACCGTCCGTAGGTCGATGACGTCCACCTTGTAAGGCAAATCGGACTCCGACAGAGCCTCCGCCACGTCGCC
>JAJZEV010000097.1 GCA_021805665.1 Pseudomonadota bacterium | reverse complement strand
GGGGCTGGCGGGCGGCTTTGGCCGAGACCATCGCGGCGTTGGTGGCCATGTCGCCATGGGCCGGGTCCCTGGCGGGGGAGACTTCGACGCGCGCGGCTATTTCCGGCGGCAGGTCGGGGACGACTTGTGCCAGGGCGGAGAGGACGGTTTCGCGCAGGCGCGCGTAAATGTCGGTCTGTCGGATGCGAGCGGAGCGGTCGGATGCGTTCATGGGCGCGGTCTTAGCGCGGGATGGGGGGCCGGGTCGATGGTGAAGCGGTTAGGGCTTTGGGGGGCGGGCGCGGCGGCGTTCCGCGCGGATGGTGGTCAGGACGACGGCGGCGGTTGCCAGGACGGCGATGATGGAGACCGCTTGGAAGACCTGGAGGGCATTGAAAATGGGGTTGGAGAACATTTTGTCACACCTCGGCGAGTAGTTCCGAAATCGTCGCCGCGGACAGGGTTGTCAACCCGGCATTGGCGACGAAAAGCACATTTTCGCTGGGGTCAAGATGATTGACATGGGCTTTGATGATGACGAACCCGGCGACGCATACGATTGTGTTCAGAAATGTTATCCCTCCCACGAAAATCTTTGCCCTGCGCCACGGCCCGGCGCAGTGGATCAGAACGTCGGCCGCGGCCGCGCCGCCAAGGGTGAGGGCAACCGCTAGAAAATCCTCATTGCATAGCAGGCGCAGGAAGGTCCCCGGGCCACTGGCGGGCAGCCACCCCATGGCAGCCACGACAATCAGCGGCGTTAGCGACAAACCGACACCGAAGATTGACCAGACGATGAGACGTTCCAGCATTGAAGTTCGAACCATGACATTGCCGGGCGATCATGGACCGGGGAAGTTGCCAAAACCTTAACGCGTGGTGTGGTTCGGTGACCTTGATGTCGGGTTGGCGGGACAGGGCGAGGGTGTTCTTGGGAGATGTTATATCGCGATCCTTTGGGGCGGGTTGAACGACTGCTGTGCCAGCCGGGGGGTCTTTGGCGGTTGGTTTTGGTTTCGGCGTCTAGCCGACGTCTCAATAGTTGCATTGTGGGATTTTGCTATAATTTTGAGATATTCATCCACCGAGACTAGCTCCGACAGTGAGCGCCGCATGGTCACGTGTCAGAACACGACGGTTACGGGACGACGCAAATTATTAAGTACCCCTGGCTGCAAACGGACTACCGATCTGCCCGAATAGGACCATCAGCGGGTTCGGGGGCAAGGCTGAAAGCAGGGGAATATAACAGGTTTCCTAGATCAAAGCAGGAAAATAGTCAAGGCCAGTTGGCACGAACGGCGTCGTCTCGATGCGGTTGGTGGAGGGCGCGACAGGAGGCTTACGAGCGCAGAAATTTTCAACGACTTCGCAGCCCCTCGACCAGTCGAGCTTGAAGTTCCGATCCGACTCGCCGAAACCCAAGCAACCTGGCAGTTGTCCGAATGATGTCTCCATCGTCGCCCCCAGCATTATCTCGCAGGGCTAGTTTGATCGCTGCTCTGATCTCCATGAGTGAAATGTTCATGGCCTTGAGTGTCGCCCCTTCCTCCTCGGATCGATCCCGCACAGGTGGCGATTCCGACTGAATCCGGGTTAGCCAAAACAATTCGTCGCTTATCAGATGAGGAGCAAGACGCGGCGCGAGGGCAAGGGCCGCTTTCGTCGCTGCAATTATGCGTTGACCCGCGCGCTCGCGCCCAAAACTTGTTGCAACACGCCGTGCTATTTCTTCGACGTGAATCGGCCCTTCTGACTCCACGATAGAGATTGCCAACCGGGCAAGCACCATCTGATCAGCCTCGTGGGGTTCCATGCCGCTCCGATTGGGAAAAACTGCCCTGACGTATCGCGGCATTTGCCGTTCGATGACAGCGGGTACCGTCGGGACTGGTGGAACGTCCACGACAGCAGGCTCCACCGCCGCATGGCGATTGGCACCATTTATGACAATACCGAACTCTGCCGCTTCATGCCCATTCTGAAGCGCCACTCGGAGCCGTTCAATTTCCGCTCTACGATTGTAGAACCAGTCCGTGCTCCATATCCGATAGAAGCGCCACCCCAGATGTTCCAGAACATCCTGCCGCAGGCGGTCGCGCTCCCGTGCCCAAAGCGCGCTATGGTAGGTCGCCCCGTCGCATTCGACGGCCAAGATATAGGTCCCGGGGCGATCCGGATGGCGAACCCCGAGATCAATACGAAAACCAGACGAGCCAACCTGGGGATCCGCCAGGAAACCAAGCCTGCGAATGACGTCGGCAACCTCCTCCTCAAAGGGCGAGTCGGGCAAACCACCCGTCGGCGTCGCCTCGTCAATGACGCCGGATTTGGCGAAATCCAGAAAACGTTTGAAGATACGGGGACCGTCTCTAGTAGTGCGACTAAGGTCGATATCGCCGGGATCAAAAGAGGCAAATATCTCACAGCGAACGCGAGCCCTGGTAAACAGTACGTTCAGCCGCCGTTCGCCGCCATCGCCGTTCACCGGCCCAAACGACATGCTGCTCAGGCGTCCACCCGGCGTCGATGGTCCATAGCCGATGCTCACAAGGATAACATCACGTTCGTCGCCCTGCACATTCTCGATATTCTTAACGAAGACATCCTCTGGCTTGCCTTCGCGTAGGAAGGCATCGAGGACCGAGTCTTTTCTTCGCTCAATTTCCAGTATTTCGGTTATTAAATTGCGTTGCGCGAAGGAGAAAGTACCGATGCCCAGCGACAGCGTTGGGTGCTTTCGGGCGTGCTCAGCCACGCGCCGCACAACAGCCTCGCCTTCCTTCCTATTATCCCGCTTTCCCCCTTTGTCATAAACTCCGTCAACCCGCGTAAAGCAGAGGCCGTAAGCCGGATCTTCCTGAAGTGGAGACGGCGGAAGTACTAGTTTATCTTCGTAAAACTCCCGGTTGGATACCCGGATTAAAGACGGGTCTCGGGATCGGTAGTGCCACTTTAGCATTCGCGGGCTGAGGCCTCGCGCCTCACATAGGCTAAGTATGCTTTCCAGATCGGCTACTTTCGCGGCACCGCCGAGAAGGTCGGTTTCATCGGGTTCGTCACCCTGATCACCGTTTTCGTCGGATAGCAAACGATCAAAGAATGAGGTCGGCGGAAGCTGCTTTTGGTCGCCCACCACAACGATCTGCCCCGCCCGTGCAATGGCCCCGAGAGCGTCTTCTGGCCGCACCTGACTGGCTTCGTCGATAACCAGAAGATCGAACTTCAGCGCGCCGGGGGGCAGGAATTGGGCGACCGAAATTGGACTCATGAGGAGAACGGGCTTGATACGTTGAATCGCTGTCGGTGCGGCTACGAAAAGTTTTCGAAGTGCCAGATGAGCCTGCTTCTTGCCGATTTCGCCCCGAATTACTTTCATCTCGCCCATTGCGCCTTGGGGAATTTGAGCCAGATGGGCCGCCCTGATCGTTGCGACGTTCTTCTTAAGTTGCTCACGGTCGAGGTCCGCGAAGCGCGTAACGAGTTGATGGCGATTGACCGACCAAATTTCGCGAAGGAGTGACGACGAGCGGCGCACATCATTCCAGAGCCGCTCCGCGCGGGCGTAGCGGACCTCGATTGTCGCCCGAGATGGATCCAATGTTCCCGCATCCATCCGATCGGCGACTACGCCCAATCCGAGCGCCTCTACTCGAGCACGAAGGCGCCCGATCTGTGTCCATTCAGCGTAACGGTCTAAGGCCGCCCCAAAAGCCGCCAGTCTGTCTAGCATGTGCCAGAGGTTGACTTCGGCAATGTCAGCCGCCGCCAAAGAGAGCAGATCGAGATCCAGCGTATGTCTGACATCGTCGATGGCCTGACGAGCGGGTAATTCGGCCTGCCTGAGCGTACGGGCAAGGGCAACAACCTTGTCCGGCGACCCAGCAAGTGCGAGAGCACGCTCGGGCTCGATCGGTTGCGTTGCGCCACGTAACCGGATGCACCATGTGACGGTGGCCCTAGCGCAATCAAAGTCCGTCCTCTCACCCCGCCAAAAGTCGCCAAGAACGCTGGCGAAATACGGTTCATCCTCGCGCCATCGTTCCCGCCGCTCCTGTATCGCTGTCAGGTCCGCGATTAACGCCAGACGTTCGGACGCGGGTTTCGGCAGGTTGCCACGCAGGACGCCACCCAATTCGCGCGACGCCTTACGGTATCTCCCGGTCCACCGCGCGAAGAAGGACTGACGGCCAACGATGAACGGGGCACGCAATCCAATCAGAGAAATGGAAAACGCATCTTCGAGAAAAGTTTTTTCCGCAGCTTGGCGAGCACTACTCCATCCCGCCGCTTCTTCAAGGGCGCGCTCCAAACGTGGCTTGTCGGAAGCCCCCATGGTCTGCGATGCAACTGGGGCTGCGTTTGGCGGCAGCGCTGCCAATAGGTCCATCAACTCCAACAGTCGCCCGATGATGCCCAAGCTCGGCTGTAAATCCACCCCGATTGCGGCGAGAACCGCATCGATGGCATCAGCCGCGGCGGCCACTTTCTCCTGCGCTTGAGCAAGCGCGACTTTTAGCCGACTTAGGTCCACAGGTTGGATATCCAACCTGCGGATGCCGCGAAGCGGATGAGTGGAAGGTGAACCGACTTGCTCCAACAAACTGCCGTAGCCTTCAATCGCCGCGCATAATTCGGCCTCCTCCACCTGGTTAATGTTGGCCAACTTCCCAGTGTCGAGGCTAGGGGCTGCCGCTCCCATTCCGATGTACCGAGCTTGGCGCGCCAACACCCCGAAGCCTGTTTCTCCGGTCCCTCCAATGGGAGCGTGAAGAGCCGCTGTAATTCCGTTCAGGCGGTCGCGCGCCTCGGTGAGAGCAACAGGATCACCAGGAAGATATCTAACCGCTTGAGCGGCATTAAGTGTTCGTGCGAGTTCAGCGAGCACTGCTTTTTTGTTGGCACTTTTTGAATGGAGTTCCAGACAGATGTCTTGCAGCCCCACCTTGACCATGCGGTCATGAACCACCGAGAGGGCAGCCATCTTTTCGGCAACAAAAAGTACGGTCTTTCCCTCCTTCGCGGCGGCCGCGATGATGTTTGTGATCGTTTGCGACTTGCCGGTCCCCGGCGGCCCCTGGACAACCAAATTTCGTCCAGCGCGCACTTCTTCTATGACGCACGCTTGGGAGGCATCCGCATCAACGACATGAAAAAGCTTCGATGGAGGCAGCACCGCATCTAGCTGATCTTCGGAATCGAATACCGACGGCTCCGACCTAAATCCTTCAAAAAGTAGTCCGCGGACAAGGGGATGGCCCTCCAAAGCTCCGTTCGGCCAGGACGCGGGCGCCAGATCCCGGAACATCAGCAGCTTCGAGAACGAGAAAAAGCCTAGTTGAATTCCGTCGCGATCTACGGACCAGCGATCTCGGCTGGAGATTGTGGTCTGCACTTGCTCGAAGTAGTCCGAAGGTCGCCAGCCACTCTCAACTTCGATCTCAGGCAATCGAATTCCTGCATCGTCGAGGAGACGTTGTTGGAGTGGTAAGTTGGCGCCGATATCATCGTCACGAAGACGAAGATCATACGTAGAGGTTCGCTGATTTCGCACAAGATCGACGGGCAACAAGATAAGGGGTGCCTCGCGCGGCACATTTGAATTTTTGTCCTCAAACCACTTGAGAAATCCAAGTGCCAGATAGAGAATATTCGCTCCCTGCTCGTCTTCTGCCGTTTTCGCTTCGTGAGCGATTTTAAGCAGTTTCTTTTCAAGGGCCTCAGAGCCAAGCCGCGTGGTCAGTTCCGACTCGGTGTAGCCGCCTGCATTCCCATCTTCGTCCGTTCCATTGGCCAACCCGGCCGTTTCCCCATCCGCTTCGGAAGCTGAGGCGGTCGCGCGGAATCGCATAGTCTTGTGAGCAGAAAGAGCACCATAGACGATATCTGAACGTGCATTGACGATGTTCAAAACATTGCCGCGGGTATTTTCTCGGTTCACATGAACCAGCCGGTTGCGGGTGCCGGTTTCCACCAAACGAAGTCGCGTGTCGTCGAACAGGCGTCGCAACGCTTCGCGATCTCCCGCCGGCGCGCCCGCCGTTTTGCTCTCGTTGCTAGCCAAGACCGTCCCCCAACTTTCTCGAAGCCCTCCCGATTAGAGCACTTTGGTCAAGTGCTTGCTAGAGATCGCAAAGAGAGTCGCCGGATTATTGCCGGTTTGGTGGGGTGAAAAACCCCTCGAGAACAGCCATTATATCCCTGTCATGGAAAGATTCGATACCGGTTCCCATGCCGGTTCGCCCCCCCCTACCCCAGCAACCCCAGCACCGCCTCCGCCGCACATTCCGAAGGCGTCCCCGACGGCGGCCGCAGCATCGCCATCGCCTTCGCGCAGCCGGCCCGTTGCGCCGCCGCCGCGACCGGATCCGTCAGCAGGCGGTTCAGTTCCGCCGCCAGGCGATCAGGCCGGCTTTCGTATTGCAGCAGTTCCGGCACCACCGGCCGGTCCAGCAGCAAATTCACGATCGAAGCGTATTTTATCTTGATCATCCGCTTCGCCAACTGGTGCGACAGCGGATTGACCCGGTAAGTAACGATCATCGGCACCCCGGCCAACGCCAGCTCCAGCGTCGAGGTCCCGGACTTCGTCAGTGCCGCCGCCGAGGCAGCGAACGCATCGTATTTCTCCATCGTATCGGAAACCAGGATCGGGCGCACCGGCCAGGATGCGGTGCGTTCGCGCACCACCGCCTCCACCGGCCCGGCGAGCGGCACCACCGGCACCACCGGTTCATGCAGCAGCCGAATCGTTTGTTCCAGCACCGGCAGCAAGCGGGACACCTCGGTCTGCCGGCTGCCGGGCATCACCGTCAGTATCCTGGCATCCACCGCGATCCCATGCCGCGCTCGGAATCGCCCCGCATCGCCGGTATCGGCACCGCTTTCCAGCACGGGGTGGCCGACAAACCGGGCGGCCAGGCCATGCCGCGCGAAGAACGCGGGTTCGAACGGCAGCAGGCACAGCAGTTCGTCCCACAGGCCGGGGTAGTGCTTCACCCGGTTCTCCCGCCACGCCCAGACCTGGGGGGCGACGTAATGGGCGCGCTTCAACCCCGGGGACCGCACCGCCTTCAGCACCCGCAGCGTGAACCCGGGCGAGTCGATGGTGACCAGCACGTCCGGCCGGCGGGTCTGGATATCGGCGACGGTCTGTTTCAGCAGGGCCTTGAGTTCGAATATCTTCGGCAGAACCTCGAACAGGCCCATCAGCGCCAGGGAGCGTATGGGGAACAGACTGGTCAGCCCCTGCGCCGCCATGGCACTGCCGCCGACGCCGGCGAATGTGGCGTCGGGGCGTTGGGTTCGGATGGCCTGGATCAGGCGGGCGCCGATGGCGTCGCCGCTCTGCTCGCCGGCGATCAGGTAGATCAGCGGCATGGGTGTGGCCCTTGATAGTCGTTGCAATGACGCATGAGGGCCGCCTGCCCTCCCGTGGTGTCAAAAACCGAGCCTGACGCGGCCAGAGGGGACTTTACCCGGTTTATGAGCGCAAATCGAGTAGGAGAAGCGCCGCGGTCTTTGCCGGCTGTGTATCCGTCGCAGCGGATGTTCCGCCCGGTCGGTTAATCCATCGCCGCGTGCGCCTCGACCGGCGCGGCGGAGTTCAGTTTGGGGCGTCGCAGCAGGAACAACAGCAGCAATGACGGCAGCGTGGTGAAAATCATCATCCAGTAGTCGTCGATATAGGCGACGATCTGCGCCTGCTGATTGACCAGATGATCCAGCACCGCCGCCCCATGCACATGCATCGGGTTCCACATCCTGCTGACCGCCCCGCCGCCCTGCAGCGCCCGGTTGAACGGAGTCACCGATGCGCCGATGGATTCATGCAGCACCTGCGTGTTGCGGGCCAGCAACGACGACGTCACCGACACGCCGACCGCCGCGCCGATGTTTCGCAGCAGGCTGAACAACGATGCGCCATCGGTGCGGAATTGCGGCGGCAGGGTCGCGAACGCCAGCACCTGCAACGGCAGGAACACGAACCCAAGCCCCGCGCCTTGAATGATGATCGTGACGATGATGGTCATCGGCGCGACATCGGGGGTCCAGCGGGTCATCTCCCACATCGACCAGGCCAGGGCCAGGACGCCGCAGGCGATGATTTTGCGCGGGTCCATCCGGCTGGTCAGCCGCCCGCCGGTCAGCATCGCGGTCATCGTGCCGATACCGCGCGGCGCCATGATCAGGCCGGCCGCCTCCACCGGGTAGTTCGCCAGATTTTGCAGCCAAGGTGCCATCAATGAGGAGCTGGACACCAGGATCGTGCCGGTCGTGAACATCAGCAGCAGACCGCCGGTGAAGTTGCGGTCCTTGAACAGCACGGGCGGGATGAACGGCTTTTTCGCCGTGATCATGTGGGCGACGAACAAATAGACGCCCAACAGGCCCAGCACGCCCTCCGTGACGATTTCGCCGGAGGAGAACCAGTCCTGATCCTGGCCGCGATCCAGCATCATCTGCAATCCACCGATGCCAAGCGACAGCACGCCGAAGCCGATCCAGTCGAACCGCAGGTTAAAGTTGCCGAACGACCGCGGCATGAAGAACAGCAGGCCCAGGGTGCAAAGAATACCGAACGGCAGGTTGATGTAGAACACGTAGCGCCAGTTGTACATCTCGGTCAGATAGCCGCCCAGGGTCGGCCCCAGAATCGGCCCGACCATCACGCCGACGCCCCAGATCGCCATCGCCTTGCCGCGCTGCTCCGCCGGGTAGATGTCCATCATCGTGGATTGCGACAGCGGCACCAGCGCCGCGCCGAACACCCCCTGCAACAGCCGGAACGTCACCATCTGCGGCAACGACTGCGCCGCGCCGCACATCATCGACGTGACGGTGAAGCCGATCAGGCAGGTGATGAACAGGTATTTGCGGCCGAACCGGGCAGCCAGCCAACCCACCGGCGCCGTCATGATCGCGGCGGCGGTAATGTAAGACGTAAGAACCCAGGTGATTTCGTCGTACGTCGCCGACAGGCTGCCTTGCATGTAAGGCAGCGCGACGTTGGCGATCGTCTGGTCCAGCGCCTGCATCAGCGTCGCACCCACGGTGCAAAGCGTAATGATCAAACGGTGCGGGACGCGCTCCTGCTCCGGGGAAACCAATGGCTTAACCATCCTCAATAATGCGGACGCCCGAACCGGCCGGGCGACTATACGCCCTGTCTAAAACAGGTCGTGCAACGACCGCCTGTGGCCGGTATCGATATCGGCTTCCACGCTCATGCCCGCGCGCAGTTCCGGATCGCCGTCCTTGTGTTCCACCTTGATGCGAACCGGAATACGCTGCACCACCTTCACCCAGTTGCCCGAGGTGTTCTGGGCCGGCAGCACGGAGAATTCCGACCCGCTGTTCGGCGCGATCGATTCGACCGTGGCCTTCCAGGTCCGTCCCGGGTAGGTGTCCACCGTAACGTCCACCGGATCGCCCGGTTTCACATTGGTCAGTTCGGTTTCCTTGGGATTGGCTTCGATCCAGACATTCTCGACGGACACCAATCCGAACGCGGCTGTGGCAGCGGCCAGATACATACCCGGCTGCACCGAATCCACCTGGGTCGCGATGCCGTCGAACGGCGCATAGATCACGGTGTGATCCAACTGGCGCTTGGCCTCATCGACCCGGGCCTGGGCCTGAAGGTAGTCGGTCATGGTGCGGACATCGACCTCGGCCTCTCCGCCCAGCCGCGCCAGTTGCACCTCGGCGGCGACTTTCAGCGCCTCGATCGACTGCTTGTCGGCCATTACCAGGAAGCGGGCGTTGTCGTAATCGGCGCGCGTGACGCCGCCGGATTTCACCAGATTGGCATAGCGGTCATAGTTCGCCTGATCGGCGTCGGTCTGCGCCTGCTTGACCTGGACATCGCGCAACATGCGCTTGTAGTCCAGTTTTTGGGCGTTCAAGGTCGAGACCATGCCGTCGCGGTTCGCCGTCGCCCCGGCCAGCGCGATCTGGAACGGCTTCGGGTCCAATCGCAGCAGCACGTCGCCGGCTTTCACCCGCTGGCCTTCATGCACCGGCACCGAGGCGACAATGCCGGATACGTCGGTGGAAATGACTTCCTTTGCGGCGCGCACATAGGAATCGTCGATCGACACGATGCGCCCGCCGGTCAGCCAGTAATATCCGGCACCGACAACCACCACCGCGATACCGCCCAGCATCAGGATTGGGCGGAGTGCCGCGCGTCCGATCCCGCGGCGCGCCCGGGTTTCGGTGACCCGATCCGACACCCGCGGTCCGGGACCCGAGATCGTTGCCTGGGACATCAGACGGCCTCCCGCGTGTCGGCCGTCATGGCATCGGGGCCGCGACGGGATGCGTGGGCCTCTTGTGTCAGGGTCGCTTTCATCCGCATCAGTGCCTCGGTCATGATTTCAATCGAAGTGTCGTCGATACCCTCGGTGACGATCCGCGTCATGTCGGCGCGGTGGTCGTCGATCTCCAGCAGCATGTCGCTGGCGGCGGGAAGCAGGTGCAGCCGCCAGATGCGGCGGTCGCGCGGATCGGGCCGGCGTTCGACCATGCCGCGTGCTTCCAGCCGATCGATCAGCCTGGCGACGGTAATCGGCTCGACTTCCAGGATTTCGGAGAGTTCCTTTTGGGAGATTCCGGGCTGGCGCCGCAGCCATATCAGGATGGCCCACTGCGCCCGCGTCATGCCCTGCAGCCGCGCGCGCTTGTCCGCATCGACGCGCAGCAACCGGGCGACGTCGTGCAACAGAAACAGCAGATCGCGGCGAAACTCTTCCAACGGCGCTTCCTTACGATGACGTTAATCATAAGCCACGTTATGATATCCGCGCCAGTCTATTGGCCATGCGCGGCGCGCAATCCGGCTATCCCCGGGGCGCTTTCCCGGCACCCGCTGGGCAAGCCGGCCGGGCGATGGCACTATTGAAAGGAATAAAGGACAGGGCGCCGATATGGGGGCATGGATCGCGGTCGCGCTTGGCGGGGCCATTGGCAGTATCGGGCGGTTTTGGCTTGCGGGGGCGATGGCAGCGCTGACCGGGCCGCGTTTTCCGTGGGGAACGCTACTGATCAATGTGCTTGGGTCGTTCGTCATCGGGCTGGTCGCCGGCCTGACGCTGACCCCCGCGCGGGTGGGCATCCACCCGGATCTGCGTATCTTCCTGATGACCGGGGTTTGCGGCGGCTTCACCACATTTTCGGCGTTCAGCCTGCAGACGCTGGAACTGATCCAAGCCGGCGATGTGGTGCCAGCCATGGGCTATGCCATTGGCTCCGTGGTCCTGTGCGTCATCGCCACCTATGCCGCGTGGGCGTTGGGGCGGCTTTGATCCGCGACCGTCATTGCCGGGCAGCACGCGACACGGCATCCTGATGGATATCGACTTCACCCAGTGAGGACACAGCATGGATCTGGTTATCCGAAACGCCCGTATTTTCGGTGATGTGCCAGTCGATATCGGCATCCAGTCCGGCAAGATCGTCGCGCTCGGACCCGATCTGACCACCGATGCCCCGGCGTTCGACGCCGCCGGCCGCCTTGCCTGCCCCGGCCTTGTCGAAACCCACATTCATCTGGACAAGACCCGCATCATCGACCGCTGCCCGCCGGAAGACGGCCGTAATGCCAACGCCGTCCCGCGTGTCGCCGCGGTCAAGGCCACCTTCACTGAAGAGGACGTTTATCGCCGAGCCAGTACGACGCTGGAAAACTGCATCAAGCACGGCACCAACCGGATGCGCACCCATGTGGAGCTGGACGCCGGGGTGGAAATGCGCAGCTTCGATGCGCTGGAGAAACTGCGCCGCGACTACGCCTGGGCGATCGACATCGAACTGTGTGTGTTCCCGCAAGAGGGCCTGACCAACAATAAACGCTCTGATGAATTACTAATGCAGGCGCTGAAGCGCGGTGCCCGGGTCATCGGCGCGGCGCCCAACTACGACCCGGACAAGGCCGGCCAGATCCACCGGATTTTCGACCTGGCGCGGGAATACGATGCGGATATCGACATGCATCTGGACTCCGGCAACAGTCCGGCGGACATGGATATCCATCTGGTTTGCGAACTGACCAAGAAATACGGGCTTGGCGGACGCGTCGCCGTCGGGCACGGCTGCAAATACTCCACCCTGCCGCCGCTGGACTTGCGCAAACTGGCCGCCGAAATCGCCGATGCCGGCGTGGCGGTGACGGTGCTGCCGGCCACCGATCTGTATATGATGGGCCGCAACCAGGACCACAGCGTGCAGCGCGGCGTGGCGGATGCGAACGTGCTGGTGGAAAACGGGGTGAACTGCTCGATCTCCAGCAACAACATCCTGAACCCGTTCACCCCGCTGGGCGACGGCAACCTGATCCGGATCGCCAACCTGCAAGCCAATGTCTGCCAGATCGGCGAAGCGCAGCGGCTGCGGGAGTGTTTCCACATGCTGACCAGCCGGTCGGCGAAGCTGCTGAACCTGAAGAACTACGGCATCGCAATCGGCAACCCGGCCGATGTGGTGATCTTCGACGCCGCCACACCCGAGGAAGCCGTCGCCGAGGTAAAGGCTCCGCTGGCCGCGTTCAAGCACGGCATCCGCACGGTCACGCGCCCCCGGGCGGAACTGCATCGGCCATGAAACTGTCCGAGATCGCCCGGGTCATCCGCAGCAAGAACGCCGGACCGCGGCGCCTGACCCTGGATATCATGTTCGAATCGGACGCCGACTATAACCGGGTGGCGCAATCTCCGGCGTTGGGCGCCGAGAACATCGGCCGCTTGTATCGGGTTGCGGCGGACCAGGTGACCGTCATCCCCTACCCCGTCGGCCGCGCCATCAAAATCGTCATGGCTCGGTCGATCATGGCGGGCGACCCCGGGGATTGCGACGTTTACGGCGCGCAACAACACGCGCCGCTGCTGGGGATCGAGATATGATGCCGGGCGCCCCGATACCGAGGGGAACCACAGTACCATGAGCGCCTCCGGCCGCATCATCGCCGAATTCCGCCGGTCCCCGCGTCCGATCCGGCTGCTGGGTGCGTCCGGCCAGCTTGGTTACGGCATCCCGGCGGCCTCGTTCAAGGCGGGTATCGAGCGCAAGCCAGACCTGATCGGCTGCGACATGGGCTCGATCGATATCGGCCCCACCTATCTGGGCAAGGGGGAAATGGCGACGTCGCCGGAATCCACCCGCCGCGACCTTCGCCGCGTATTGACCGCCGCGCGAGCGCTGGATGTGCCGCTGGTGATCGGATCGGCCGGGTCGGCCGGCGCGGGTCCGCATCTGGACGCCACACTGGCGATGATCCGCGACATCGCCCGCACCGACGGGTTGCGGTTTCGCATGGCGGCGATGCGGGCCGACATTCCCCGCCCCGCGCTGCTCGATGCCATTCGAAACGGCAAGGTCGCCAGCTTCGACAGCATGCCGGCATTGACCGAAGCAGACGTGACCGACGCCGCCCACATCGTCGGGCAGATGGGCATGGGACCATTCCGCGCCGCATTGGAAGCCGATGTGGACGTGATCGTGGCCGGCCGGGCGTGCGATACGGCGATCTTTGCGGCGCTGCCGGCGGTTTTGGGGTTCCCGGTCGGGCTGGCGATGCACATGGCCAAGATCATCGAATGCGGTTCGCTGTGCTGCGTGCCGGGCGGGCGCGACCCGATCCTGGCGGAACTGGACCACGACGGCTTCACGCTGGAAAGCATGAACCCGGAACGGCGGGCAACGCCGACCTCGGTCGCGGCGCACAGCCTTTATGAACAGTCCGACCCGTTTACGATGCAGGAACCGGATGGCACGCTGGACCTGACTCATGCTCGGTACGAAGCTGTCGATGACCGGCGCACCCGGGTCAGCGGCGGCACCTGGCGCGACACGGCCGCGCCGACGATCAAACTGGAAGGTTCTGTGAAGGTCGGGGAGCGCGCCGTGCTGCTGTGCGGGTCGGCCGATCCCCGCTTTATCGAGCAATGCAAGTCCCTGCTGCCGAAAGTCGCGGATCTGGTGCAAAGCCTGGTCTGCGAGGAGGTGCCGCTGGACTATACGCTGCGGTTCCGGGTTTACGGCATCGACGGCGTCCGGATGGTGCCGCCGGAGAACGAAGCCCCGCCGGGCGAGGTGTTCATCATGGGGGAATGTATCGCCCCCACGCGGGAGCGCGCGTCCGAGGTGGTGCGGACCTGCAAGCAGTTCCTGCTGCATTTCGGCTATCCGGGGCGGCTGTCCACAGCGGGGAACATCGCGTTTCCGTTTACGCCTCCGGAGGTGTCGCTTGGGCCGGCGTATCGCTTCAACGTGTATCATTTGCTTCATGTGGACGACGCGGATGCATTGTTTCCGGTGGAGATCGAAACGGTCTGATACCGGCGGACGGCGGTGGAGCGGGTTGTTGCCGGTTTTGGCGGCGGCGTGAACGGGTCGTTCCGATGCCGTAATTCCATAGCGCCGGGGGAGGATGGTGCGCCAGGGCCCCCGGCGAGACTGGCCATTCTGTCTTCATTTGCCTTGGAAGGGCGAGAAGGGCCGCGAAGGAAGATCGCCCCGCACATCTTCGCGGCCCTTCGCGCCCTTCCAAGCTCAACGCCCCTGCCGGCAACGGCTTCGGCGTGTAATGAGGGGCACCCAACACCGGCTTCGGTGGCCTGTAGCGAATTTGACCGAAACCAAGGCCGATCGGACCCGGTCAAACCCAAAGACGGGCACCCAAGGGATCCTCAGGGCATCCGCCATTTTTCCATCCGGTATCGACGAAAGCCCAGTCTGATTCCTCACCCCCGGATCGGCGGCTCCCCGATTTCCGCGCGGCAATCGTTGATAATCTGCAACACACGATCCCGGTACGGCCGGTATTGCACACCGAACTCCCGCACCAGCCGCGAATTATCGATCATCCAGTTACCCGAGGACTCGCGTCCACCCGTTTCTTTATCGAACGAAATTTTCGCATCCGGCAGAAACCCGCGCACGATCGCGGCGATATCCTTCAGCGAAATCGGCTGCCCGCCCGAGTTATAGATCGCATGCGCCGGCTTGTCCGCCATCAGCACCCGCACGAACACCTCCGCGATGTCGTCCACATGGATCGGGCACCGCATCGCATCGGCGAACGGCAGCGAAATCGCTTCCCCCCTGGCGGGACGGGTGATCAGGTTCACGTGGTCCACCGACCCGCGGACCTTATCCGGACCGGTGACGTTGGCCGGCCGGATGCCCGTGATCGTCATGGCGTGCTTGTCGATGTAATCCTTGGCCTGAAACTCATTGAATGCCTTGTGCGCGCCGTATTGCACCGCTGCGTGTTTGTAGTCGTCCTCGGTCACCGGACGTTCGCCGAAATGACTTTGCTGGCCGTTCACCGCCAACGAACTGGCATAAACCGTGTGCTTCACACCCAGGATACGCGCGGCCTCGAAGCAGTTATCCATCCCGACGATATTCAGCCTGGTCGCGCGATGCGGCGGCAGATCCTGCCCCAGGTTATAGGACAGGTTGATCACCCGCTCCGCCTTCGATGCCTGCATGTTGGAAATCACATCGTCGAACTGCGTCACATCCCCCCGGACAACCGAAACCTTGTCGCCCAACCCGACCAGCGTCGGCGCGGTCGGATTGATGTCCATGCACACCACGGATTCACCGCGTGCGACCAGCATCGGGATGACCCTGATGCCGATGAATCCGGTGCCGCCGATCACGAAAATGGCCATTGCCGTTGCTCCCTTCCCCGCGGTTCCCGCCCGCTTCGGATCAGGATCGGACGAAGCCGGCAGGGACGCAAGCGCACCCGCCGGCCCAAAGCCTCGGGCCGGCGTTACTTCACCTGGACAAACCGGTACTGGAACGAATTATCCGCCGGCTGTGCCAATTCGATATTTTGCTTCGCCGCCCACACGATCACCTGCTGATGCAATGGAATCGCCGCCACATCCTTTTGCAGTATCTCGATCGAGCGATGGATCATATCGTTTCGCTTGACCGTATCCGTCTCCACCCCGATCCTGTCTATCAACGCATCGAGTTCCGGGTTCGAATAGCCGCCGTCGTTTACTTCGCCGCGCTTGCCGTTTCGAGTACCCAACAGCGTGTACAGCGCATTATGCGCGTCATGGGTCGCCGGCGTCCAACCCAGCATGTAGAAGTCGGTATCGTAACTGGGAGCACTAATCTTGTTGAAGAACTTCGACTTGGTTTGTGCGTTCAAGTCGATTTTGATACCAATCCGAGCCATCATGGATACGATGGCGGTGCATATCTGCTCATCCATCACGTACCGGTCGTTCGGGCAGTCCATCCCTAGCCGGAACCCGTTCGGGTACCCGGCCTCGGCCAGCAGCGCCTTGGCCTTCGCCGGGTCCGGCTTCGGATGCACATCCAGCGCGGCATCGTAGCCGTTGACACCCGGCCCCCACATCTCCCCGGTCGGATGCCCAAGACCCAGCATCACCCGGCTGGCGATCGCATTTTCATCGATTGCCAGTTGCATCGCCTGCCGCACCCGCACATCGCGCAGCGGATTCCGGCCCTTGATGTCCGAACTCGGCAATTCATCGCGGCTCGTATCGAAGCCCAGAAAAATCGTCCGCAGTTCCGGCGTTTGCAGCAACTTCAGCCCCGGGGTTTGCCGGACCCTGGCCATATCCTGCGGCGGCACCGAATAGATCATATCCACCTCGCCGGACAGCAACGCCGCCAGGCGCGTCGGGGCGGAGGAGATCACGTCGAACTCCACCTGATCCAGGTTATGCTCCGGCTTGTCCCACCACAGCGGGTTCTTCTCCACCACCGTTCTGCGATCCGGCTCGCGGGAGACCAATTTGAACGGACCGGTCCCCATCGCGTTGTGCAGCGCGTAATTGTCTTCCTTGCCGATGATCGCCGGTTCGGACGCGTTATGCGCCTCGCACCAGGCTTTCGACATGATCAGCAGATCGGTCTGTTCCTGCAGAAAAATCGGGTCCGGGATGAAGGTTTCGAACTCGACCGTCAGATCGTCGATCTTACGCGCCTCTTTCACCGGCGACAGCGGCGCACGCATCGCGGAACCAGGTGCGAGGATTCGTTTCAGTGTGAACACCACATCGTCGGCGGTGAACGGCGACCCGTCCTGCCATTTGACACCGGCCCGCAAATGAAACCGCCAAACCGTCGGCGACGTCTGCTCCCACGACGTTGCCAGCGCGGGTTCCAGAGCCAGCGTCCGGTCCCGGCGCACCAGCGGTTCATAGATGTTGGACAGGAAACTAAGCTGCACCGTCTCTTGCCGCGTCGCCGGGTCCATTGCATTGACGTCGCCATCATTGGCCCAGCGGAAATTCGCGGCACCGGCCCGGGTCGCGGTCAGTGCGGCCAAAAAGGCGAGTGCGGTTAGCGGGATACGTGGCATACGGCTTCGCTCCTGGAGTTCTGGCTGGCTCGACCCGATCTTGCGAGGCTAACTGTAACCGATTCGCCTGAACAGAGAGAGGTTGCCGATGAAAATGGATTCCCCGGCCAGCATTCTGGGCCTGATCGACATTCAGCCGACCTTCATGCCGAACGGCGAACTGCCCGTGGCCGGCGGCGATACGATCGTGCCGGCCGTCAACCGCCTGCTCGCCCGCTGCGGCCATGCCTTCGCGACGCAGGACTGGCATCCACCCGGTCACTCATCGTTCGCCACCACCCATCCCGGCAAGCAAGCCTACGATACGATCCAGATGCCCTACGGAACCGGGGTTCTGTGGCCGGACCACGCCATCGCCGGCACCCCGAATGCCGCCATCCATCCGGCGATCGACCAGCGCCGGATCGAGGTCATCGTTCGCAAGGGGTTTCGTCCCGAACTGGACAGCTACTCCGCATTCTTCGAAAATGACCGCACGACACCGACCGGGCTGGAGGGTTGGCTGCGCCAACGCGACATCTCCCACCTGTTCCTGTGCGGCCTCGCCACCGATTTCTGTGTCGCATGGTCCGCCCTGGATGCCGTGGGCGCGGGCTTCGCGGTGACGATCGTCCAGGACGCCTGCAAGGGAATCGGCCTGCCCGATGGGGACGGGCAAACCACGCTCGACACCGCTCGGCGGCGGTTGACGGAGGCCGGTGTTGCATTCGTCAACAGCGACGACGTGTAGCCTCGGCCGTGTTCCGCATCCTGGCGGCGGTGCTGCTGCTTCTTCCGTTGGCCGCCGCCCGGGCATCCACCGATCTCACCGGCCTGTGGCTGACCCGCGACCACGACGGAATCATGGCCGTCACAGATTGCGATGGCGGCCTGTGCGTGGAGATCGCGGGCGTGATCCTCGACCACCCGAACGATCCAACCCCAACCGACTATCGCGGTAACTCCCAGTGCCATCTGCGACTGATCGCCGACGCCGGGCAGATCGGCGCCAATCTGTGGAAGGGGCACATCCTGGACCCGCGCAATGGCCGCGTGTTCGGGGTCGAGTTGCATCAGGATCCGAATGGCAACCTTGCCTTGCGCGGTTTCCTGGCTGTCGCGCTGTTTGGCGAAACCCAGACCTGGACGCGCTATCATGGCACCGTCCCCAAGGATTGCCGCCTGCTTGCGCCCTTGCCCCCGGACGCCAAAGCCGCACAATACCCCAGCGCCAGGAAGGACCCAACGCGATGAAGATGAAAGCCGCCGTACTGCGGGTGCAGGGCAAGCCGCGCCCCTATGCCACCTCCATGCCGATGACGATCGAAACCGTCGATCTCGATCCGCCCGGCCCGGGGGAGGTGCTGTACAAAATCATCGGTGCCGGCCTGTGCCATTCCGACCTGTCCACGATCGAAAATCTGCGCCCGCGCAAACTGCCGACGATCCCCGGTCACGAGGCCGCCGGCATCGTCGAGGAAGTAGGCCCCGGCGTCACCGGCCTGAAGCCCGGCGACCACGTCATCAGCGTGTTCGTGACAAGCTGCAACGACTGCCGCTACTGCAACGGCGGCCGGCCGAACCTGTGCCAAAGCTCCAACGCATCGCGCACCAACGGCACGCTGATCTCCGGCGCCCGCCGGCTGTCGTTGAACGGGGAACCGATCTGGCACTACAGCGGTCTGTCCGTCTTCGCGCAGTACGCCGTCGTGTCGCAGAACGCCCTGATCAAAATCCCCGACAATGTGCCGCTGGACGTCGCCGCCATCTTCGGCTGTGCCGTCGTCACCGGTGTCGGCGCTGTGTTGAACACCGCGCAGGTCCCCCCGGGGGGCCAGATGGCCGTCGTCGGCCTGGGGGGAGTCGGCATGAACGCCCTGCTGGGCGGAGTCGTGGCCGGCGCGGAACGTATCGTCGCGGTGGACCTGAACGCCGACAAACTGCGCATCGCCCGCGAGCTTGGCGCCACCGACACCTTCCTGGCCGGCAACGCCGACGCGGTGGAGGAAATCCGCCAGGCAACCGGCGGCGGACTGGACTACGTCATCGAAACCGCCGGCTCGATCCCCGCCATGAACCTCGCCTATGCCATCGCCGCCCGGGGTGGTTCGGTGGTCAGCGCCGGGCTGCCGGCTTCGACCGCGACCTTCTCTTACCTCCACTCCGCCCTGGTCAGCGACGGAAAGAGCATCATGGGCAGTTATATGGGCAGTTGCGTACCCAAACGTGACATTCCGCGCTTCATCGCGCTCTATCAACGTGGCAAACTGCCGGTGCAAAAACTACGTTCGGGAACCATCGGCTTTGACCAGATCAACGAGGGCTTCGATCGCCTGTCGGACGGGTCCGTTCTCCGTCAGGTGCTGCAACCTCACGGTTAGGAACCGAAAGGAAATAACTACTTCGATGCACGCACGCCAGCCGAACCCGTCATGGCGGGCGCAGGCCCGCCATCCACGCCTTTTTCCGGCACAGGCACTGCAAGTCGTGGATGGCGGGCCTCCGCCCGCCATGACGATGAGAGGCCGGTGGTTTCCTTCAGACGATTCGTCTGTTTCGCCACAAGCCCTTCGGAGCCAGACATGAGCACCTACTTGGTGACCGGCGGCGCCGGGTTTATTGGCTCGCATCTGTGCGATGCCCTGACCCGGCGCGGCGACACGGTTCGGGTGCTGGACGACCTGTCCACCGGACGGCGGTCCAACGTGCCGCCGGGCGCAATACTGATAGAGGGCGACGTCGCCGATCCCTCCGCCGTCGCGGCGGCGATGGACGGGGTGGACGGCTGCTTCCACCTCGCCGCTATTGCCTCGGTCGAGAAAGGTGTCACCGACTGGCTGGGAACGCATCGGGCCAACTTGACGGGAACCATCGGCGTGTTCGACGCGATCCGCCGTCAGGGCAGCAGAATCCCCGTGGTCTATGCCTCCTCCGCCGCGGTCTATGGCGACGCGCCGGTGCCGATCGCCGAGACCGCGACCAAAGCGCCACTATCGGCGTACGGTGCGGACAAATATGGCTGCGAACTGCACGCCCGCGTCGCCAGTCACGTTCATGGCATCCCCAATGTCGGGTTTCGCTTTTTCAACGTCTATGGCCCGCGCCAGGACCCTAAGTCGCCCTATTCGGGCGTTATCTCGATCTTCTGCGAACGGATCGCCGCAGGCTTGCCGATCAGCATCTTCGGCGACGGCCAGCAAACCCGCGACTTCGTTTATGTCGCCGACGTGATCCGGGCACTGCTGGCGGGAATGACTTTGAAACCGGCCGACTCGCCGGTGTTTAACGTCTGCACCGGGATTGCCACATCCGTCGCGGGACTGGCGGGTCTGATCGCCGATCTGGCCGGGAAATCCCTGAACGCCGAAACCAAACCGCCACGAGCGGGCGAAATCCGTCACTCCCAAGGTGAGCCGGAAGCAGCCGATCGCATCCTCGGTACTCGTGGCCGGGTGCCTTTGCGCACCGGGCTGGCCGAGGTCCTGGCGTGGATGAGCGGATCGGCGGCATAACCGGTCATGAAAGGTGTTCTGCTGAGCCTGGGGATGCCGCCGACCGGCCTCGTCCTGTTAATCGTCATCGGGCTGTCGATGTTCGGCGCCTGGCGGGTCGCCGGCCGCCGGCTGGCATGGACCGGGGCGATCGCGCTGCTGATCTTCGGCACCCCCGTCTTCTCCTCCAGCCTGCTGCTGGGCTTGGAATCGGGACTGCCGACCACGCCGCCCGCCGATCGTCCGCCGCAGGCAATCGTCATACTCGGCGCCGAGGTCATCCGGACACAGGATGAGATCCTGGGAATCCGGCCGGGTTTGCTGACATTGGACCGGCTGCGCACCGGGGCTATGCTGCATCGGCGCACCGGACTGCCGATCCTGGTGACGGGCGGGCCAACGCAGCGCAATACCGCGCCGGTGGCGCTGGCTATGGCCCAAAGCCTGAACGACGACTTTCAAACCCCGGTCAAATGGATCGAGCCAAGAGCCGACGACACCTGGGAAAACGCCCGCTTCAGCGCCGCGATCCTGCGCGCGCAGGGGATTACGTCAGTCTATGTCGTCACCCATGCGTGGCATATGCGCCGAGCGATACTGGCGTTTCAGGGCACCGGACTAACGGTGACGGCTTTTCCCACCTCGCTGGACGACCCGCTCGGTCCCGATATCAGCGATTTCCTACCGCGCGCCAGCGGCTGGCAGACCGGCTATTTCGCGCTGCACGAATGGATCGGGTATGCATGGTATCGATTCCGCTGACTTGGCGGCGGAGTCCGTTTCGTCGCTGGATGCGCTAGGTGCCGACGCCCGGGCGGTTCTCGCCGCCGGTTCGGCGGGATTGTTCGGCTCCCTGCCGTGGTGGGAGACGGTGCTTCACCATGCCATGCCGGCCGGTTCCCAAGCGGCTTTCGTAGCGATCCGGCTGCGCGGCACTGTTCTGGCTGTCGTGCCGATGCTGTTGAGCGGCGGCCGGATCGGCAGTCTGACCACGCCGTATAGCTGTGTGTTCGCTCCGGCGTTCGCCGCCGGGCTGGATCGGGACGGCCGCATCGCCGCGATGACCGAACTGGCCCGCTTCTGCCGTTCAGCCGGGGTAATCCGCCTGGACGCGCTGCCGGCCGAATGGGACGGGCTGGCGGATCTGGAAGCCGGGGCACGACGGGCGGGATTGGTTCCGCTGCGCTTCGACCATTTCGGCAACTGGCACGAGAATGTCGCCGGCCTGGATTGGTCCGCCTATCTGGGCCGGCGGCCGGGCGCGCTGCGGGAGACGATCCGCCGCCGGCTGCGGCGCGCCGAAAAGTTGCCGGACGCGCGTTTCGACTTGCTGACCGAACCGAACGACATCGAGAACGCGGCGGCGGTATTCGAGTCGGTGTACGCTAGAAGTTGGAAGGAGCCGGAGCCGTTTCCAACCTTCAACGCCGCCCTGATGCGGGCAGTCGCCGGGACCGGACACCTGCGCCTTGGCGTCTGGTCGATCGGGGCCCAGCCGGTCGCGGTTCAGTTCTGGGTGGTGACCGGCGGTGAGGCGATCGTGCTGAAACTGGCCCATGACGAGGCGTTCAAGGCGCACTCGCCCGGCACGGTGCTGACCGCACTGATGCTGCGGCACCTTTTGGATGTCGAGAAGGTCACCCGGATCGACTTCGGACGGGGCGACGACGACTACAAAAAAGGCTGGGCGATGGATCGGCGGCAGCGCATCGGCCTGCTGCTCGCCAATCCCCGGGGTGCGTCGGGTGCCCTGCAACTGGCCCGCCATGCCGCCGGAGCGGTCTGGCGGCGGTTGCGCCAGATCAGGCGATCCGGCAGCGGCGGCGCATGCTGGCCAAACCGGCGAGACCGACAGCGATAACCGCGATCGACGCCGGCTCGGGCGTGGGCGTGGACAAGCCGATTGGATCGAGTAGATAGGTGAAAGTCGCTCCTGTCCCGCCAAGACCGGCGCCCTGGTCGGTGAACAGCGTTAGGTTCGATGTAAGCTCACCGACCTTGGTGGCATAGACGGTAATCGGCACGATCAGAGTCCCGCCCTGGTCGATCACCGAACCGGAGGTCAGAGAGACGCTGAAGGACGACGCGTCCGTACCTGTAATAGTGTAGCCCTCGATGGTAAGCAGGCTACCGTTGACGTTGGTGCCCACATTCTGCAGGGCCAGGTCAAGTGTGCTGGAGCTGCCCAATGCGACCGTCCCGAAATTGATCGTGGACGATGGGGTGCCGACCGCTCCGTTGGGAACAGCGGTCGGTGTATCGGTAACGCCGGAACCGACAATCGAACTGGAGAAGACAGATCCGGAAGATGTCGCGACAGATTGTTGCGAACCGGACTGGTTCCATCCTTGCCCGTTACCCTGGCCATTATCGTGCCCGTTTCCCTGGCCGTTATCGTGCCCGTTTCCCTGGCCGTTACCTTGCCCGTTTCCCTGCCCGTTATCGTGCCCGTTTCCCTGGCCGTTACCTTGCCCGTTTCCCTGCCCGTTATCGTGCCCGTGGCTGTTCGAGTCCGCGAACGGCGAAGCGGTGCTTAACGATGACGCCAGCATCACCGATGCAGCGGACGGACTGGAACTGATCGGTGTATAAGAATACCCCAGTGTAGATCCCGAACCGCTGGACACCCTGCCGGTACCCGACGCAGTGGCAGGTCCGTTTGACCTGTGCCCGTTCGAGGCAAAGTTTACGCCGCTGGCGGCGAAGCTGCCCGTCGCGGAGGCGGGCGGCTGAACGATCACACGCCCCGGCGTGGCATTGCCCGGCTGTCCGGAGCCAGATGAGCCGCTACTCGCCGTTCCGGCATTCGACGATCCGGCGCCGCCGACCGATGGTGAAAAACTATAGCCAAAACTCGCCGAACTCGCACTGTTCGTGGCCAGCGGTGCGGCCATGAGTGTCGATAAACCGCCGGAAACGACGTAAACCGACGATCCGCTTTGGGTCGTTTGCGGCGCTATCGCGGGCGCGGTCCCGGTCGTCAGGCCCACCGTCTGAAGTTGCCCGGCCAACGGGGCCGACCTTGAAGTCCCGATCGTTTCCAGCGGATCGGTTGCCGCCGTCCCGCCCAATGTCATCGCTGTCCCAGTGCCTCCGGGGCCGCCGTCGGCGATCTGAACGGAACCGCCCGTACTGCCCGACGAACGCGGCGTGAAGGTCTCGTTGCCTGTCGTGCCGGACGGGGTGGCGGAGATGCTGGAAAAATTCGCGGCGGATGCGGAATTCCCGGCACTGGCGAGTGGATCGGCAAACTGAACTTGGCTGCTTCCGGCCGATGAGGACAAAGGAGTCTGGCTCACCGATCCATCGCTAGCGAACGCGTCCTGAAACGCTACGATTGAACCCGCCGTCACGGACGGCGTCGCCAGGGCTTCGCGACCATCGAGCAGCACAAGAGCCAGCAGGGATGTCGCGGATGCGAGAGAAAATCTCAAAACTTCGACCCTAACCTTTATGGCACCAATATAAGCGTAATTTTTGTCGATACGCAACTATTTTTGATACAGACCCGTTGACCAGGCGGGCGCGGCACCGAAAAACGTGGATGCATGGTTCATACCACTACCGGAAATCTTTTGCTATCAGTCTGTTGCGGAAGCGCGCCATCCAAATTCAGCGCCACGTGTAAAATTCGCCGACAGATTGTCCTAGCCATCCCGGCGTAGAAGCCTTCGAACCAGCAGCCGCAACGACCATACCGGGCCGGCCTCCATCCAGAACTGCCGGTGGAAGCGATCCGCGAGACTGAGCTTGTAACGGTCCTCGCCAGCCAGAAAATCGTAGCGGTCGAGCCCTTGCAGCAGCGCATCCTCGATCGCCGCGCGATGGCAGGTCAGACCCGGCTTGGCGTGGCTGTCGTCCCGCCGGAACACAAAACCGCTTTGGTACGCCAGCATCTGACCCCGCCAAACGAAATTGTATAAAATTCCGATTGTTATCCCGCCGGACGAAAATTTCTCAATCGCGATTTGACCTGGCGAGAAGCCGCGCTCGATCAGAGTATGATGAAACCGGCCAAAAAACGGTGCGGCGAAACTGCCGGGCTTGCCACGCTCTAGCCAAGCCGCCCGATGCAGCACCGCCATCTCATCCAACATGGAATGTGCGGCACCCTCGGTCGCGGCACGCTCCCGCACAACCGGGGCATACAGCCGATCCGACCGGCGCACCTGCTGGCGGGTATTGGCGCTGCGTTCGGCTAGGTAGCTGCCGCCCGACTCCCGGATCGCCGCCAAATCGACATACGGCGACTCCTGGCCACGCCGAATCGCCACCAAACCGGCCGCTCGGCGGGCCGCGGCAACCACCGGTTCGCCAACGCCCGACAACACCGCATGACGGGACCGGATCGAAGCACGCAGGCACAGTTCGGTGAGTTCCTCCTCCCGCCCCGCTTCGGTCAGAATGCCGTTCTGCTCCACGTACGGGCAGTCCAGGTCGTCAGAGCCGCTTTCCCCCAGGAACAACCGTCTTCCAACCAGATTGAACAATCCCAAAGCCACCGTCCGGCCTGCATCCGTCGCCTCGACCAGCACCGGGTTGGGGAAGCGTTCTGCGGCCAGACAGCCGACCCAGGTCCAGCTTTGGAAGAACGAGCACGCCGACCGCTGCTCCAGATCCCGCCACGGTCCTTCCAGCGCCCCGATATCCGCCACGCCGCGGACCCGGACCTCAACCACGCCACAGTGCCCCGTACGCCGCGAACATCGCCGCCTGATCGAACTCCGCCCTGGCCTTCAGCAGATTGGCGGCCCCGATGCGCCGCCTCAGCGCCGGGTCGGCGGCCAAGGCGGCCAGTGCCGCGGACAGCGCCGCATCGTCCATCGGCACGATGAAACCGGCATTCTCCGGCGCGACCATCGACGCCACGTCGCCCACATCGGTGGATACGACGGGCAGGCCGCTGGCCATCGCCTCGATCGCCGACAACGGCATCTGTTCGGTGTCCGACGACAAGG
>JAJZEV010000251.1 GCA_021805665.1 Pseudomonadota bacterium | reverse complement strand
TCTCCCGGCTTGCAGAAATGAACCCGCTTCATATCGGTGGGTATCCCGGGGGGTCAAGCCGACATCGGCGGCAAAGCGGCGGTTGCGACGGACGCTTCGGTGCTCACGACCGACGCCGCGATCCGTCCGCGGGTTAATGCCATCGTGAATAATCGTATTAAATCAACGTCCCGAAGCTGGATGCCGTTTCCACGAACGGGCAAACCCCGGTTGCGCGCAACCGTAATCCGGCTCACGATCGATCCATGCGTATTGTAGCGGCATCGAATGATATGATCCGGCTGTCGTTTTTGACCGCGCTGCTGGCGGATGCCGGAATCGAGACGGTGATGCTGGATGGACATACCAGTGTGCTGGAGGGCAGCGCCGGGGCCATCCCGCGGCGCCTGGCCGTCAGCACCGATGATTTTCCGCGGGCGGAACGCCTGCTGCGCGATGCCGGGGAATGGTGACAACCGACGGGCATCTGTTGGGTGGGCGTGTGCTTTACCGCCAGCCCGCCGAGGGTTTCCGCAGCGGAATCGAAGCCGTCCTGCTGGCCGCCACGGTCCCGGCACGGATCGGCGCGCATGTCCTGGAGGCCGGCACCGGAGCAGGCGCGGGCCTGCTGTGCCTGAGCCATCGTGTGGCCGGTATCCAGGCAACCGGAGTGGAACTGAATCCGGCGATCGCGGCGATCGCGGCGGAGAACGCCCGGCGCAACGGCTTCCCGGACATCGACATCGTCGTCGGCGACATTGCCTCCGTCGCCCTGCCGGCGGCGTTCGACCATGCCATCGCCAATCCGCCCTATCACCCGCCGAATGGGTCCGTATCGCCCGACGCCGGCCGCGAACTGGCGAAACGCGGATCGGCGGACCTGATAGAAACCTGGATTGGCCGGCTGAGCGGCGCGCTGCGCCGACGCGGCAGCCTGTCATTGATTGTGCCGGCCTGGCTGATCCCAACCTGCCTGACCGCGATGGCCGCAACCGGAAGCCCCTGTTCGGCGGTATTTCCGCTATGGCCGAAGCCCGGGCGCCCTGCCAAACTAGTGCTGCTGCGTGGCATAAGGAACGGACTGGGTCCGATGCGCATGCTGCCCGGCCTTGTGCTGCACCGGGCCGACGGATCGTTTACCGAGGCTGCACAGGCCATTCTGGCGGACGCCGCCGCGTTGCCATTGGACGGCTGACTCCCGTCTAGCCGGCGGGCTGCCGCCGTTTACATCATTTCCGAATTAGGGTGCCGCAGGTGCCACAGCCGCTCATGGGCCGCCACCAGGCTTTCCATGTTGCGTCGGCGCGTTCCATCCGGCGTCAATGGGCGGCGGGTCAGCATCATCTCCAGGATATGGAGAAGTTGTTCCGCGACCTCGAAATCCGCCTGGTCGCAGGCGTGATGGAACGCGATCAGGACCTTATCTGAAAGGCGCCGGCTATACCTGGGCGCGCTGCCCGTTCCGGCATCCCGGCCGGTTTCTTCCTCAGCCTGACTCAAAGCCACCCCCGACATGATGGTACTCACCATCTAACCCTCCGACTGGCGCAAAATAGCACCCTCCCCTCTCGCGCATAGCTGATACCGAATTGAAGCCCAATACACCCCGAGCACCAGTCATCATTAAGCACACGGGGAAACCGCGCTCGTGAAAAATACGTCAACAGAAACGTGAATATCATCAAAAAAGCAAGGTTGACGCATTTTCATGGCTGAGATGATAAAATATCCGGACAGGACGGTTGATTATATCAGACCGGAGGCGATGAACAGTGGCGACCCGGACGGTTTTCAGCCCGGCACCGGCAGCGCGGGTTCCCCCCCGGCGGCTGAATCGCCGAACGCATCTTCCCAGGTCCCGGAGGTCGAGGCTTTGCTGTATTCGGTCGCGCGGTTTTCGAAGAAGTTGGCGTGCTCCACCGCGTTCAGCATTTCATCCAGCCACGGCAGCGGATTCTTAGCGACGTGGAACAGCTCGCTCAGCCCCAGTTCGATCAACCGACGATCGGCGATGAAGCGAATGTATTGCTTCACCTCGCGCGGCGACAGACCCTCGATCGCGCCCTGCTCGAACGCCAGATCGATGAAGGCATCCTCATGCGAGACGATGGTCGCGCAGGTCAGATAGATCTCCCGGCGCAGATCCTCGGTCCACAGGTCCGGGTTTTCCTGGATGAAAGTGCGGAACAGCTTGATGATCGACTGGCAGTGCAGGCTTTCGTCGCGCACCGACCATGTAACGATCTGACCCATGCCCTTCATTTTGCCGAAGCGCGGGAAATTCAACAGGATCGCGAACGAGGCGAACAGTTGCAGCCCCTCGGTGAAGGCACCGAAGGCGGCCAGGGTCTTGGCGATCTCGAACCGGTTTTCGACCGAGAAGCCGTGCATGTAGTCGTATTTGTCCTTCATCTCTTTGT
This sequence comes from Pseudomonadota bacterium, assembly GCA_021805665.1. Classification (GTDB taxonomy): domain Bacteria; phylum Pseudomonadota; class Alphaproteobacteria; order Acetobacterales; family Acetobacteraceae; genus Rhodopila. Next base: position 23,432 of record JAJZEV010000251.1, on the reverse strand, counting down.
ATTTGAGGAAGGCGGTGTACTCGATCTCCGGCATGCCGATGGTGTCGAGCAGATGGCTGTAGGCGGCGATATGCACCGTTTCGATGTTCGAGAACGCGGACAGCATCATCAGCACTTCGGTGGGTTTGAACACCTGACTGTATTGCTTCATGTAGCAGTTGTTCACCTCGACATCCGCCTGGGTGAAGAAGCGGAAAATCTGCGTCAGCAGGTTACGCTCCCCATCCGTCAGGTTGCGGTGCCAGTCCTTCACGTCGTCGGCCAGCGGCACTTCCTCCGGCAGCCAGTGGACGCGCTGCTGGGTCAGCCAGGCCTCATAGGCCCAAGGATAGCGGAACGGCTTGTAAACCGGGTTTTCCGTCAACAGGTCGAACCGGATCGGATGTTCGTCGGCCGCTCGGATAATCCCGTCCATGTGTGTCCTGTTCCTTGACGATAAGCCTGTGCGCCACCGAATCGCCCGCGCACGTCCATCCCACCCATTGTGGGTGTCCCTGATGCCGGGCGCAACCAATAGTGTGGAGCACGAGCGGCGTTCGCAGCATACCACGATCCGGCGCGGTACGGGGACCGATAGCGCGGCCGTCGGCATTGCCAGACATCCGGCCGGGTCCTACCGTTCCCGGATGGGCGGACCTCTTGCAAACCGCCATTCAAAATAATCTGGAAGGGACGAACGCATGAAGGTCGGTCAGGCAATCGCCGAGATCATGAAGCGCGAGGGAATCGAAATCCTTTGCGGCTATCCCGTTAACCATCTGCTGGAATTCGCCGCCGCCGCGGACATCCGCCCGGTGATCGTCCGCCAGGAGCGTATCGGCCTGCACATGGCGGACGCGATTTCCCGCGTGACCTCCGGCCGCAAGATCGGCGCGTTCTGCATGCAGCACGGGCCGGGGGCGGAGAACGCCTATGGCGGCGTCGCGCAGGCGTTTTCCGAATCGGTGCCATTGCTGGTGATCCCGCAAGGCTACCCGCGCCGGATCGCCCATATCGACCCGAACTACAACTCCTCGCGCGAGATGCGGGGGATCTCCAAATCGGCCGAACCGGTTAACCTGCCCGCCGAAGTCGCTAATGTCATGCGCCGGGCGATGAGCAATATAAGGAACGGGCGCAGCGGACCGGCGATCGTGGAGATTCCCACCGATATCTGGAACGAGGAAATCGGCGACCTGGACTACACGCCGGTCAGCGTGGCGAAATACGGCCCCGACCCGGTGGATGTCCGCAAAGCCGCCGCGGCGATCCTGGGGGCCAAGCGCCCGGTGATCTATGCCGGCACCGGCGTGCAGTGGGCCGAGGCGTGGGCGGAATTGCGCGAATTCGCCGAACTGCTGGGCGCGCCGGTCACCACCAGCCTGGGCGGCAAGAGTTCGTTCCCCGAGACCCATCCGCTGTCGCTGGGATCCGGCGGTAACGCAGTGCCGAAGCCGGTGCATCATTTCGTCCAGAACGCCGATGTCATCATCGGCATCGGCTGTTCGTTCACCGAGACCAACTTCGGCATCAAATTCCCGAAGAACAAGACATTCGTGCATGCGACGCTGGACCCGCATCATTTGAACAAGGATATCGTCAGTTCGGTCGGGCTGGTCGGCGATGCCAAACTGACCCTGACGGCGCTGATCGGCGAACTGCGCCAGACGATCAAGGCCAACCGCGACGCCTCTGGCGTGGTTGCCGAGATCGCCGCGGTGCGCGCGGAATGGATGGCGGAATGGGCGCCGCTGCTGAACTCCAACGAAGCCCCGCTTAGTCCCTATCGCGTGATCAAGGAGTTGATGGGAACGGTCGATATCGACAACACCATCATCACCCATGACGCCGGCAGTCCGCGCGACCAGATTTCACCGTTCTGGGTGTCCACCACGCCGATGTCCTATATCGGCTGGGGCAAGACGACCCAGCTTGGCATGGGGCTGGGTCTGGCCATGGGTGCGAAGCTGGCCAAGCCGGATAAGCTGTGCATCAACCTTTGGGGCGACGCGGCGATCGGGTTCACCGGCATGGACTTCGAAACCTGCGTGCGCGAGCGCATTCCAATCCTGTCGATCCTGCTGAACAATTTCTCCATGGCGATCGAACTGAAGGTGATGCCGATCTCGACCGAGAAATACCGCTCGACCGACATCTCCGGCGACTACGCCGCCATGGCTCGGGCGTTCGGCGGCTATGGGGAGCGGGTGACCCAGCCGGGGGACATTCAGGCGGCGATCCGGCGCGGCATCGAACAGACCCGGGCGGGCAAGCCGGCGCTGCTGGAGTTCATCACCGCGAAGGAGACGCGGGTTTCGAAGTTCTGAGCATCGCCGCCGGGTTTAATGGCCGAACCGATATCCCGGCCATTAAACCCCGTAGCGGTGGAACCACGTCATCGCCCGCTTCCACGCATCCTCGGCGTCGGCCTGCCGGTAGCTGGGTCGGTAGTCGGCGTGGAAGCCATGCGGGGCGTCGGGGTAGATATGGATATCGACGATCTTGTGGGCGGCTTTCGCCCTCGCTTCGGCCTGACGCACCAGGTCAACGGGAATGCTCTGGTCCTGGCCACCATACAGCCCCAGCAGCGGGCACTCGATCTTCGCCGCCATATCCAAGGCGGTTTCCGGCTGGATCGATGACGGCGCGCCACCCAGCGGACCGTAGAACGCGACCGCGGCGCGCAGGTGCGGATTATGCGCCGCATACAGCCATGTCTGCCGCCCGCCGCGGCAGAAGCCCATGACGCCCAGCCGCGTCGCGCTGCCGCCATGCAGTTTCGCCCATGCCGCGGTGGAATCCAGATCGGACATGTATTGCGCGTCCGGCGCCTTGGAGATCACGTCGGCAACGATCTGCTTCACGTCGGTCATCGTCGAGAGATCGGCGATAAGGGCGTAATACTCAGTCGCGACCGCCAGATACCCCGCCTTCGCCAAGCGGCGGCAGACATCCTTGATGTATTCATGAACGCCGAAGATTTCTTCGTTCACCAGGATGACCGGGAACGGCCCCTTACCGGCCGGACGGGCATAATAGGCCGGCAGTTTGCCATCGGCGGTCGGGATTTGGGTCTCGCCCGCCTCGATCCCGGCGGTGTCGGTATGGATCGCCTGCGCCTCGACCCGCTGCGTCGCCAGGGTGAAGCCGCCGATCAGGCCGGTCATGAGCATACCGCGCCGAGCGAACGGATAGTCGCGCAGCCCGGCGGCTTGCGTGGTATCGGTCACGAATACCCCCTTTCATCACGGCCCGGAGTGTCCGGACCACCTGTGCCAGCAATCCGCCGCGACAGGTAACCGGACACAGCCGAACCGTGACGGCGAGGGATCGAACCTATTTCATCGCCTTTTGCAGATTTTCGTCCAGCTTGCCCAGGAACGCCTGCGTGGTCATCCAAGGCTGGTCGGGACCGATCAGCGACGACAGGTCGCGGGTCATGTGACCAGCTTCCACCGTCTCGATGCAGACTTTCTCCAGCGTCTCGGCGAATGCCGTCACGTCCGGGGTGTTATCGAACTTGCCGCGATAAATCAGCCCGCGGGTCCAGGCGAAGATCGACGCGATCGGGTTGGTGGAGGTGTCCTTGCCCTGCTGATGCTGACGATAATGCCGCGTCACGGTGCCATGTGCCGCTTCCGCTTCCACTTTCGTGCCATCCGGGCTGAGCAGCACCGACGTCATCAGGCCCAAGGAGCCGAAGCCCTGCGCCACGGTGTCGGACTGCACATCGCCGTCGTAGTTCTTGCAGGCCCAGACATAAGCCCCGTTCCACTTCAGCGCGCAGGCGACCATGTCGTCGATCAGGCGGTGTTCGTAGGTCAGGCCGCGCTTGGTGAATTCGGCCTTGAACTCGTTTTCGTAGATCGTGGCGAAGCGGTCCATGAAGAAGCCGTCATAGGACTTCAGGATCGTGTTCTTGGTGGAGAAATACAGCGGCCAGCCGCGCATCAGCGCGTAGTTGAAGCTGGCGCGAGCGAACCCGTCGATGGACACCTGCGTGTTGTGCATCGCCATCGTGACGCCGCCGCCGTCCTTGAAGTCATGCACTTCCAGCGTCTGCATCGGGCCGCCATCGGCCGGCTGGTAGGACATGGTCACCTTGCCCGGGCCGGGGATCTTCATTTCCGTGGCGCGATAGACATCGCCGTAAGCGTGGCGCCCGATGACGATCGGCTGGGTCCAGTGCGGCACCAGACGCGGCACGTTCCTGCAGATGATAGGCTCGCGGAAGATGGTGCCGTCCAGGATGTTGCGCAGGGTGCCGTTGGGGCTGCGATACATGCGCTTCAGGCCGAATTCGGTAACGCGCGCCTCATCGGGGGTGATGGTGGCGCATTTCACGCCGACGCCGTACTGGGCGATTGCGTGCGCCGCATCGACGGTGACCTGATCGTCCGTCTGGTCGCGGTATTCGATCCCCAGATCGTAGTACTTCAGGTCGATGTCCAGGTACGGCAGGATCAGCTTCTCCTTGATGAATCCCCAGATAATCCGGGTCATCTCATCCCCGTCCAACTCGACGACCGGGGTCTTGACCTTAATTTTTGCCATCATATCCTCATGGGCGGAATACCGCTTTGGCCAACAGGGGGCATCGCCGGTTCCCCGGTCTGCCGAAACACGCGTAATAATCGCACCGCGCGCAGGCCAGGGCAAGACGGGGTCGACGGCGTGCGCCTTTGCGCCGGCCGGCGGGCCGAGCCCGCGTGCTGAACGGCGGCGCCTGATTCTTGCAAGTAATTCCGTATAATACTGCCGTATGTTCAGACGAAAAATGCGCGGCGTGGAAGCATCTTCGTTGTGTTGACGGTCCCTTTGCGGCTAGGAACAACGGCACTGGGATCGCTCGCAGCGGTCCTGCCCCGACTTATGCCGCCTGGACCATGAAACCGGACAAGCACTTCGTCACCGCCGCGGTGGTCCTGCTCGCTACCGCCTGCCTGATCGTGCTGACGTGGGTCGGTACGGCTCGGAAAATCCGCGCGCAAAGGGCCGATACCATCACCCGCGTCACCGCGACCCTGTCCAACCAGGCGCTGACAGTCGCTGAACAACTTGACAGGCAGATCCTGGCCATCGACCAGACGCTTCGGGCTCTGGTCGATGGCTGGGAAGCCAATCCACGGGCGTTCGATCTGGAGGCAGCCAGGATCAGGTCAGTGGTGCTGACCGGCCTAAGCCGCGACGTGGTGATGACCGACGAGACGGGCGTTATCCGTCAGTCCTCGGTCGCGGAAGCGATCGGCCAGAGTGCCGCCGGCCTGGATTATTTCCGCGCGCTGGCGCAGGCACCGGACGCGGGGGACGGGCTTTATATCGGCCCTGCCGCGATCGACGGGATTATGCGCCAATGGCACATGAACATGGCCCGCGCGATGCATTACCCCGACGGTTCGTTCGCCGGGGTGATCGACACCGACTACCGGATCGCCGCGATCACCAGCGTATTCGCGCAAACCAACCTCGGGCCGAACGGCTTTGCCGCGCTGGCGGGGTTGGAAGACGGCAAACTGCGCGGCGCGGTCAGTGCCTCGACGGTCGATCCGGATACGGCTATCGGCGACACCCCGATGTTCGCCGCCATTCAAACGGGCGACAGCGACAGCGGCATCTGGATCGGTCCATCCGCCAGTGACGCGATTCGCCGTATTCACGCGTTCCGCCGCCTGCCCGGCCGCAAGCTGGCGGTCGTCGTTGCCATGGATGAGGAACAGGCATTGCGGCCTGCCGACGAATACCGCCGTCAGGCATGGACGATGGCGGCCGTCATCAGCGGCCTGTTGGCGCTGCTCGCCCTGGCGCTGGTCCAGATAATCCGCATGATTCGCCGACGGAATATCGCGGCGGCTGACTACCGCGCCAACCTCGCCGCGGCCAACGCCCAGTTCGAAGTTGCCCAAGCACTAGCGGCGGCGAAAGCAGAGCAGTTGGATACAACTCTGTCGGGCATGACAGACGGCGTTTCCATCCTCGACGCGCATCTGTGTCTGGTTGAGTGGAACGCCCGGTTCGCGGAGATCGCCGGTGTCCCGGCGGACATCCTGCGGGTGGGCCTGCCCATCGAAGAGGTGTTGAGAGCCCAGATCCGCACCGGGCAGTTCGGAGCAGTACGCGACCCCGAAGCCGAGGTGGAACGCCGCGTCGCCCGTATGCGCCAGGTCCGCCCGGGGGTTATCCAAAGGCCGCGCCCGGATGGGCGGACACTGGAGTTGCGGCGCAACCCGCTGCCGGATGGGGGCTTCGTCACCATCTACGCCGACGTCACGGAGCGCAAGCGAACCGAAGATGCGCTGACCAAGGCCGAAGCGGCCCGGGACCACGCGAACCGCGAAAAACTCAGCTTCGCGGCTATGGTCCGCCATATAATTGAAAAACGCCTGACCCCACTGCTGGATGTGATCCAAACCCGGGATAGCAACGTAGAAGCCGGTTTGCCGCAACCAGTCGCCGATTTGGCCGGGCAATCAAGCCGGGCCTTAAAGGACGTTTTGAGCGAAATCGAGATTTGGACGATGATGGAAGCCGGGACATTGCCGATCCGCCCATGCCCGTTCGAACTGCGCCCCTTGCTGGAGGGCTGCATTCGGGAATTTGGCGCGAACGGCACTATCCGGCCCGGTCTTTCGGTGGCCAGCAATACGCCCGCGTTGGTGCTGACAGACCCCGCCCGCCTGAGCCAGCTTTTGCTGGCGATGCTGGCCAGCGCTGTCAGACCCGGACAGGCAGCTGCTGTTTGGATCACCGCCGAACCGGGGCTTAACAGCAACGAGGGTATCCGGCTGTCGGTGCGCGACGACGGGCCGGAAACCGACCCGGTCGCGCGGGCAGCAGCGTTTCTGCCGCACGGACATCCCGGGCGTTCGGACGATGCGTATCCCGCCACGATGGAACCGTCGATATGCCACGGCCTGATTACTCTGATGGGCGGCGCGATTGGCTGCGATACCGTCGGTTATCGGGATGGCCATGGCGAAAACATCCTCTGGGTCTCTTTACCGCCAACCGCGATCCCTGTCCGCATGGACGCCAGACAAGGATCGGACACGCATGACCCCGGCTTCGGAAGCGGCGATTTCCCCGCTGGCGGAATGGACGCGATCGGCGAACTGCCGCGGCGCAAACCGCCGCGCACACGCATCCTGCTGATGGAACCCGGGGCGGGCGATCCGCCGGCATCCACCGCCCTGCTGCGGCGCCAGGGCCATCATGTGGATACCGCTTCCACCGCGGCGGCGGCGATACAGGCCATGAAGACGGCACCCTACGACTTGGTATTGATGACCGCGGCAACGGGCAAAGGCGATCTGGAGACCGCCGAGACTATCCGGCAGCTTTCCGAACCCGCGTGTTCCACCCCGCTCATCGCGCTGACCCCCTGGTCCTCCATCGACGACGAAGCCAATGCGGTGGCCGCCGGCGGCATGGACGGGGTGCTCGGCCAGCCATTTTCCAACGACGAACTGGCGGACGTGTTACAGCGCTTCGTCTGGGCGGTGCCGCCCGAATTCCATCCAGGTGCCGTTGTCACCGTGCCCGAACAGGCGTTTCCCGCTGCGCTGTCCGCCGAACGGATCGGCGAGTTGCGCAGCAATCTGCCGGACGCGATTTTCTACAATCTTATCACCGAGTGTCTGGTGGACATGGACCATCGGCTTCCAGCCCTGCGGCGCGCCCTCGTCGCCCGGGCACCCGGCGCGATCGCCGCCCATGCCCATGCCATGTTGGGTATGGCCGCGGGCTATGGCATGGTTGGGTTGGAATCCCGCCTGCGCCTGGTGATGAACGCTTGCCGGGATGGGGATATCTCGACTCTCGATGCAACCATCGTGACCGACATAGAAAGCGATTTCGAAGCGGCTGCCGAAGGTCTCCGGCACATCCTGGGGCGCGCGCCGGCCTGATGGTGCCCGAAAATTTCGACTCCGCGTTAATTGTTTCTTAACCTTCGGCCGGTAGTCTGTCCCACATGCTTTCACCCGCGACATTCATTGGCATCGCAAACGCCTCGGCACCGGCCGTACCGCCGACCGGCCGGCCCGCCGCGCAGCCGGCCAGCCCGCTTGTACAACCCATCCGGGCACTGGGCATTCAGCCGCTTGGCGCACCATCCGGTTCGGCGGGCGAGGCGAAACCGCCCGCCACGGCTGCGTCCAATCAGCCAGCCTCGCCGCCGCGTAACCTGCCGCGGGGGTCCTTGCTCGATCTCAGCGTATAATGCGATCCGCACATGCACCGAATCCACACTTGATCCCGGCCGGTGGACACGCCACGCTCGTTCCATGACATCCTTTGTTCGGCAAATCCCCGCCGGCGATAACCGCGAGCGCCGGGTGTGCGGCGAGTGCGGCTATATCGCCTATGAAAACCCCAAGGTCATCGTCGGTTCGGTCGTCGTGTCCGAAGGCCGCGTGCTGATGTGCCGCCGAGCGATCGAACCCCGGCGGGGTTTCTGGACATTGCCCGCCGGCTACATGGAACTGGGCGAAACCCTGGAGGAAGGGGCAGCGCGCGAGGCGTTGGAAGAAGCCGAAGCAGCCATCGCGATCGATGGCATTCTGGGGATATTCAGCATCGCACGCATCGGCCAGGTTCAGGTGATCTTCCTGGCCCGGTTTGGCGGCGATGGCTCGCCGGTGTTCGGTCCCGGAGAAGAAAGTCTGGAAGTCCGCCTGTTCGCCCCCGACGAAATCCCCCGGACGGAGATCGCCTTCCCATCGGTCCATTGGGCGCTCGATGCGTGGCTCCAATCGAACGGCAGCCCGCTTGGGCGGCCGGCGTGCAACCCGCCCGACGATGTTCGCGGCGTTCACCGGATGCCGCCGGAAGCACCCGCTGCGTAAACCCCGCCTGCCCGGCGGCGACAGCGGCCAAGCCGCGGGGTTCGCCGGCCACGGCCGGCTTTTTTTTGCATTAAGGCGCAATTTGAAACCCCGGCGTTAACCATTCGTTCACTCATGGCGGCGTAAATCTCTTGCCGTCCCGGATTTGCGCCGGGCATCGCCAGTGCAAGGAGATCGCGATGCGGAAAATCAGTCAAACCAGGTCCGCGCGGAAGGAGCACGACGCTTCGGCCGATACGCGCGAGGAGCATGGCCCCCGCGGCGTTCACGGGGCCACGATCACGTCCTGGCGCGACTCGGCGGAAATCGATTTGACGTCGCTGTTTGCGTCCCACCGGGCTGGCGCCAGTCTCGCCGGTTCGGCCAGCGGCGGGGTATCCCATGACACCATGGCGTTATCCGATGGAACCGAGATTGGCTTCGCGGCACTTTCCGATTTCACCCGGGTGCTGTCGTTGTAACAACGGTACTGTTTCTGTAGGTCTGGCGGCGAAAGACCCGCCACGCCAGGATTACCGTTACCCAAACCGACAGATCAGTGACGGAATCAGCCGCCGGACCCGGCCCCGACACGGGGTCGCGGAATCGTGAAGGCCGCGGACGGCTGAATTGGCTCGCCATTCCGCACGGTCTCGTGTTTTGTGACGCTGTGAGTGCGGCATCGTCGCCGTATCGAAATCAACCGGGCCGGCGACGGGAGATTTCAGTGCCACGGTCAAGAAACGGCGGTTCGCAGATTACTGGCCGGCCGCCTGAACCGTCGAAACTGGAAAAACCGTCCCGCGCTTCGGCGGCAAGCCAGAATCCGCGGAAAACATGAAACTTTCAACTCGGCTTGTCTTACTGATCCTGGGCTGCCTGGTGCCGGTTCTGACGGCGCAGGTGTACTCCCAGGTCAATTTGTACGCGGAACGGCATAAGCAGTTGGGCGGGCTGGTGCTGCGCCAGGCGGAACTGGCCAATGCCGATCTGGCCAGCATCATCGATGCGGCCCGGCAGCTTGGCGCCCTCGCGGGTCAGCAGGCCGCGCTGCAGGAGCCCGGCAGCCAATGCACCGCGCGGGTCGTAGCAATGCAGCGAACCCTGCCCCAGTACCAGTTTATCGCTGTCGTTTCGGCGTCGGATGGTGCCGTTCTATGCACGTCCGGCCCGCATCTGGCCGATATAGCGGGTACCCGACCAAGGTGGTTATCCGATATCGTGGCGACAGACAGCCTGACCACCGGTTCCCTGGTCTTCTATCCCGTCCACCAGACCTACTTCATGCCGATCGCGGTTCGCTTTAGGGCTGAGGGCGCACGGAATTTGACGATGCTCCTCGGCCTCGATTCCGCATGGCTGACGCATCACCTGGAAGTTGCCCGGGTGGACAGTGCCAAGGCAATCGCCGGCGCGTCGCTGATCATTGCCGATCGCCGCGGAAATGTGATCGCCCGGGTTCCCGATGGACCCGAAAAGGCGGGCAGTCCACTGCCGGATTGGCTTCGTCCACTGGTCGGCCGTGATCGCCAGGACGTGGAGGTGCTAGCCGACCCGTCCGGCCGCGGTACCATCGTCGGATATGTGCCCAGTTCGGTGTCGCCCGACGGCTTCCTGGTGATCAATTCCCTCGCGCTGCCCAATCTGACGGTGGACATCGACGAGGCCACATATCAGAATCTGCTGGCGATCGGCGGCGCCGCGATCGCCGCCCTGATCCTGGCCTGGATCGCCGGCCGCCGCTTCATTTACCGGCCGACCGAGGCTTTGCTGCGCGCTGCCCGCAAGTGGCGAGAAGGCGACCTCAGCGCCCGGGCGGACCCAATGGAGGCGGGAACGGAATTTTCCGCCCTGGCGCAATCGTTCAACGCCATGGCGGCCGGTCTGCAGGCCCGCGAGATGGAACGGCGGATGCAAGCCCGGCTGCTGGAGGAACAGGTCAGCGCCCGCACCCGCGAACTGTCTGAAACCAACAACCGCCTGCAAGTAGAAATCGCGGGGCGGGAGAAAACCGAGGTCGCCCTGCATCAGGCCCGCAAGCTGCAGGCCGTGGGCCAGCTGGCCGGTGGCATCGCGCATGACTTTAATAATATGCTGGCCACTGTCCTGGGCAACCTGGAACTGATGGAACGCCGGGTGGCCGGAGCCGACGAGCAGGACACGCCGGTCGATGCAAAACGCCTGATGCAGTTGATCGAGCGCGCGACCGGCGCCGTTACCCGCGGTGCCCAGTTGACCTCCCGGCTTCTGGCGTTTTCCCGCCGGCAGCGCCTTTCCGCCCGGGCCACCGACATCAACGGCCTGCTGGGCGAACTGATCACCCTGGCAAGCAGCACACTTGGGCGACGTGTGCAGGTTATCGCTGACCTGGCCGGGGATTTGCGGCCCGCGATGGTCGATCCAAGCCAGGTCGAGGCAGCGATCCTCAACCTGTGCCTGAATGCCCGCGATGCGATGCCGGACGGCGGGAAACTGACGATCCAGACGGCGAACCTGTCGATCGCGGACCATCGGCAGCCGCGAACCGAAAACGACCTTGCCCCGGGCGAGTATGTGCAGATCCGGATATCGGATACCGGCACCGGCATGGCGCCGGATGTGAAAGCGCGGGCCTTCGATCCATTTTTTACCACCAAGGGACCTGGTTCCGGTTCCGGTTTGGGGCTCAGCCAAGTCTATGGCCTGGCGCGCCAGTCGGGCGGCGGTGTCTCAATCGACAGCGCCCTCGGCGTGGGAACCCGGGTGACGCTCAGTCTGCCGCAAGCGACCGCCGCCGACACGGCAGCGGCAGCGGTGACGGTGGAACCAAGCGCGGCGCCGTCGCTGCCCGCTGTAAGAGGTGAGTTGATCCTGGTGGTGGACGATGATCAAGCCGTCCGTCAGGTCACGGTGGAAATGGCCCGCGACCTGGGTTGCGAGGTTGCTCAGGCGGCCGGCGGAGAACAGGCGCTGGCGCTGGTGGAAAAGCTGACGCCCAATTTGATCCTGCTGGATTACGCCATGCCGGGAATGAATGGGCTGCAACTTGCGCGCGCTCTGCGTGCCCGCGGTATCGGGGCGCCGATCGCACTGGTAACCGGGTACGCGGAACTGTCGGATGCCGACATCAACGCAGGCGAACTGACCGGCCTGCTGCGGAAACCGTTTACCATCCGCGAACTGCAATCGCTGCTGGCCCAGCTTCGCGCCGCGGCCAATGTGAACAGCACGGTACTGGAGCATAACGTGGCTGACCGTTAGGGCAGGCTACCATATGAATCGCGGCAGCGTCGCAATCGGCGCAACCCCGGCTTCACGGGCCGCCGCTTCCGCCAGCGCTGTATCGAACCCGCCGTCGGGACGTTTGAATGCGGCACCATGAATCCCGTCCAGAACCCAGCACGCGGCCAGTCCGACACCCACGGCCCCGGCGATATCGGTACGCAGCGAATCGCCGACCGCCAGCACACGATCCGGGGGCAAACCCAGTTGCTCCAGGACCGGCTGATAGATCGCCGGGTCCGGCTTGCCCAAAGACCGGACATCGCCGCCCAGTTCGGCATAACGCACCGCCAGGGCACCCGCGCACAGCACACGCACACCGCCGCGGATAACCTCCAGGTCTGGATTGGCGCAGATCATCCTCAGACCATGGCGGGCACATTCGGCCAGCGTCGGCTCGAACTCGTTCATGTCGCTGGGGTTGCGATGGTCGTCGGGGCCGGTGTTGAGCACGAAATCGGCCTCGGCCGGGGTGGCCGCAACGGTAAGCGGCAGACCGGCCAGAACCGGCTTGTCCCGATCCGGCCCCAAATGAAACACCCGCGTGCCCAGTTGGGCCCACCAAAGATCAGGGGGCGTGCGCAGCGCGCGGCGAACCGCCTCGCCGCTGGTCAGGATGCCGGTGTACAGAGACTCATCGATCCCCATCCGGTTCATCATGGTCATGACCGCGTCGTTCGGCCGTGGCACGTTCGATAGCAGCAATGTGCGCTTACCGGCGGCTTTAAGCTGCCTCAGCGTCTCCACCGCGTGCGGAAAGGCGTTCACGCCGTCGTGGATCACACCCCACAGGTCCAGGACGAAGCCGTCGTAGCGCGCCGCCAGCGGGGCGAAACCGGACAAATGTTCCATTATCTATACTCCGCCAGTTCCAGCGCCCGGGTTCCCACCGCGTCCCGCACGCTGCCGTAGCCGGCCTCGCGCAGGGCCGTCAGCAGTTGGGCCTTCAGTTGAGGGATCAACGCCGGACCATGCAGTGCGAAACTGGAATAAAGCTGCACCAGCGACGCGCCCGCCTGGATTTTCAGCAGCGCATCCTGGCCGGTGAACACCCCCCCTGCCCCGATCAACACCAGCCGGCCGCGCGCCAGCAACGACGCCCGGGCCAGCATGGCGGTGGACAGGGGAAACAAAGGCCGACCCGATAACCCGCCGGATTCACCCGCATGCGGCGATTTCAGGCCGGCGGGGCGGGAGATCGTGGTGTTGCCGACGATCAGGCCCTGGATGCCTTCCTCGACGCAGGTTTCGACAACGGCCGCGAGGCCGTCATGCGACAGGTCGGGGGCGATCTTCACCAGGATCGGCGGGCGGCTCCCGACCATGGCGACGGCGCGCAGGATGGCGCGAAGCTGCGCCTCCGACTGCAGGTCGCGCAGCCCCGGGGTATTCGGGGAGGAGACGTTGATGACGATATAATCGACCAGCCCGCTGACGGCGGCGATCGACGCCGGGTAATCCCGCAGCGGGTCGGCACCTTCCTTGTTGATGCCAACATTGGCACCCAACGGGATGCCGCGGCTGCCAAGCGCCCGCAGGTTCCGCAGGTAAACATCCAGCCCCAGATTGTTGAATCCCAGGCGGTTGATGACGCCCTGATCCTGCATCAGGCGAAAGATGCGCGGACGCGGATTGCCCGGCTGCGGACGCGGCGTGACGGAGCCGGTTTCGACGAAGCCGAAGCCGATGCGCAGCAACGCCGGCCCCGCGGCGGCGTTCTTGTCGAACCCGGCGGCCAGGCCGATCGGGTTGCTGACACGCAGCCCCAGCACCTCCGTCGCCAGGGCGGGATGATCGGGTTCGGGCCGGTTCGTCCCGAACCCCCAGGACAGCGCCCTGATCGCCAGGGCGTGTGCATTCTCGGGATCGAGCAGGCGGAGTACGGGGAGGGCAAGAGAGGACAGCATTGGCACCGGCTTATGCCTGCCGCCCGTGCTGACGGGAAGGACAAAAGTCCCGCCGGCACCGCCGATCCATTCGATCCGGATCTACCCGTCGGCACGAACCGTGGCTGGCCAGGGCGGCGGCCCCTGCAAATCGAGCACGGCGGCGATCTGCCCCCCCAGATGTTGCCCGGCGGCCATCAGCTTGCGCAGGTCGTCGCCCTCGGGCACCGGATCGGTGCCATCCCACAGGATAAAGATCGCCCCGACGATTTTCCCCTGCACGTCGGCGGCGGGACATACCATGACCCCGGTCGCGCCCAGGGCCTCGAACCGAGCGCGAATGGATACGGCATGAAGGTCGGCGACACGGTGCATGAAGCATTGGCCGGCCAGCAGCGCGGGCAGGAAGTCGCTCCAGTCCGACAATGGCTGGTTGGTGACCGCCGCACCGGCCAGACGGCCCGGCGCGGCCACGCTGTTGGTGACATCATAGCGCAACAGCCCGGTGCCGGTCAGTCCGGTGACACCGTTATGGATAACATTCAGACGTACGCGCGACGCACCGCCAGCACGCACCAGCATGGATTCGAGCAACTGATCGATCAGCTTGTTCGCCGCGGCGAACTGATGGAGTTCGGTTTGCAATTTGGATTGCTCCTCTAACCGGCGGCGTTCGGAAGTCATCGTTTCGCCGTCCAGAAAGGCAGACCGGATGCCGGCGGTCAGGCTGCCTTCCTTGGTGATGTGAATGGCGGTATAGGCGCCGGTCAGACACGCTGCCGTCAGCATCGGCTGGATAAGCTTGCGGCCGGACGCTCGGCCAAGATCGACGCACAGGTCGAGCACCACCCGGAACAGGGCCAAAAATTCTATCATGTGATTGCGATTTTCCCGGGAGCGGAAGGGAGTAATGACCATGCCATCCGGCAACCGGACGTCGCGACGCACCGAAGCGAACCGGGCTGGCAGGATTTGACCGAAAGGGTTGCCTTGAAATAGCGGACGGAGGAAACAGGGCCGGTGTGGAACCAGCCGTATCTTGAAACCTGCTGCAGGGCGGCGTTGCATCGGCTGTTTCTGGCCGGTTCGGCGGGTCGGCCGACGGATCGGATGGATTTTCCGTGCCTGAACCGGCTGGCGTCGATGGGATTGTCTGCACGCAATGGGTCGCGTTTCGTCCTGACCCGGGAGGGGACCGGCCGTCACGCGGCCGAAGTCCTGAAGGTCAGGACAGCGGCGCGGTGACCACGGTTTCCACATCCGCCAGGGTGACGCACAGAATCCGCGCGCCGTCGGCTGCGGTGGTCATGATCAGGTCGCCAGCCGTCAGCATATCGGCCGCATCCGCCAGGTAATTGCCGCTGGCCACTGCATCCAGCCGGTCTTTGCCGGATTTGTAGTGCCACAGCGTGAAGCCGTTGGCGTACGCCAGAACCGATAGATTACGGATGGCAAAAGCCATGACGAGGACCTTTCATATAAAAAAAGCCGCTGTCCCGGACGGGCAGCGGCTGACAAGATTTGCGGGAGGATTTCATCGACGGACGCACCTCGCCCGTTGATAAAAAGACCTTAGTGGATGAATGGAAGGAATGTCAACGATAATTTTCCTAGTTTAATAATTAAACGACGATACCCTTGACCCGCAGCGGCCACTCCAGCCGGGCAAGAGCCTCGCACCAAATCCTGTGATCGTTGGCCTCCATGGCGATAGCCGGGCTGGGTGCGATCTGACGCTCCCCCCATATTCGCAGGATGCGGGCATGCAGCAGATCGATCCGCCGCTGGCGAAACAACCCGTCCAGGCACTTCACCACGTCGTCGGGATCGCACGGCCTGCCGACCGCGCCCTTGTTTGCCGTGTAACGCGCGCCCTCCCGCCGGGCGATCAGCGCCGCCATCGTCCAAAGCCAGGCATGTTCGGCACTGTCGAACGGCTGGGTCGCGGGGCTGACAACGGCCGGACGGCTTTTGGCTGTGGAGGCACGAGGGGAGGAGACGGACATGACCAAGGTTCCCATACTGACTTATTGCGCGCATTCATGCTGATGTATGTAACCATAGGTTGCATAAGATTGCAAGTAAATATGGTTGTTTTTCCTATTTCATTTGGCACAAGTTCCTAGGATAATACGCCAGTCTCGATTCGTCCTATTTCGGTATGGGCGCGTCGCATACAGGAACCGACACGATGAAACATGAAGATGTCTGGCGCGCCATCGACACGCTCGCCGCCGAAAATGGACTGTCTGCCTCCGGCCTCGCCAGGAAGTCGGGGCTGGATGCCACAACCTTCAACCCATCCAAACGGATCATGCCGGACGGCCGGGCGCGCTGGCCCAGCACCGAAAGCGTGGCCAAGGTGCTGCAAGCCACCGGTGCGTCACTGGAAAGTTTCACGGCGCTGGTCTCTGGCGCGCGCGCGCTGGCCAGCAATGTCGGCGCGGCGCGGGCCATGTCGCGCCGGGTACCGCTGATCGGCTTCGCCCAGGCGGGCGGCGAGGGCTATTTCGACGACGGCGGCTACCCCGTCGGCGGCGGCTGGGATGAGGTCGGGCTGCCCGACATCGCCGACGCCAACGCCTATGCGCTGGAAATCAGCGGCGAGTCGATGGAACCGGTATTCCGCGACGGCGATCTGGTGATCGTTTCGCCCTCCGCCCCGATCCGCCGCGGCGACCGCGTCGTGGTCCGTACCGCCGGGGGCGAGGTCATGGCCAAGCAGTTGGCCCGCCGCTCCGCGCGCCGGGTGGAACTGAAAAGCCTGAACCCCGAACATGCTGACTACAGTTTCGACCTGTCGGAGATTACCTGGATTCACCGCATCGTCTGGGCCAGCCAGTAAGGCATCCGGCGCGGCGCAAGGGGCCGATTTTCTTTGACGCAACATCGCCGCCCGGCGTTTCATCGTCAGCGGGAGGTCTGCGCCCATGCGCCGGATCGGCTTGGCTTCGATGGCTGCGCTGCTTTTGGCTTTTGGCCCCGTGCCGCGAACGCCGGCTCTGGCGCAGGATGTCGATGTTGCGCTGGTTCTGGTTTCCGACGTCTCTCGCAGTATCGACGATGAAGAGTTTGCGCTGGAGAAGGACGGCTATGCCAGCGCATTGACCAGCCAGGCGGTGATAGAGGCGATCCAAGGCGGTTCGGCTGGCAGGATCGCTATCGCCTATGTCGAATTCGCCGGCGGTACGGAGGTACGCACCGTGCTGGATTGGACCACGCTTGACGGCAAAGCATCCGCCGAGGCTTTCGGTATCCGGCTGAAGGCGGCGCCGCGATCGTTCTGGGGCAGGACCGCGATCGGCGACGGGGTGGGGCTAGCCGAGCAACTGCTGGCCGAAACCGCGCTGAATCCCGCGCGGCGGGTCATCGATGTTTGCGGTGACGGTACCAGTAACGCCGGCCGCGAGGTGACCGAGGCCAGGGATGAAGCGGTGAAGGCCGGAATCGTGGTCAACGGACTGGCGATCGTCAACGGCCACCCGGCATCCTGGACGTTCGCGCATGTCCAGCCGCCGGGGGGCCTTGCCAACTATTACCGGAACAACGTCACTGGAGGGGTGGGCAGTTTCGTGCTGGAAGTGCATGACTTCGCCAGCTTCGGGGAAGCGATGACACGCAAGCTGGCGAGCGAGATCGCCGACGCGACGCCGGCCCAACTCTTTGCCGGCCACGGTAAGGCATCGTCGGCGGGCGGGCCAACCGAAGCGGCTTCATACCGACGCTAGAGGGGAATTCGAATGGGGCTTTTGATCGACGGCACCTGGCAGGACCATGAGCCAGAGGCGTCCAAGGACGGCCATTTCGAACGCCGCGAAACGGCTTTCCGCAACTGGATCACGTCGGACGGGCGCCCCGGGCCAACCGGACAGGATGGATTCCGGGCGGTCGCGGGCCGGTACCGGCTGTACGTCTCCCTGGCCTGTCCCTGGGCGCATCGCACCCTTATCGTGCGCGCCCTGAAGGGCCTGCAATCGACGATCCCGGTGTCGGTGACACACTGGCTGATGGCGGAAAACGGCTGGACCTTCGCCCCCGGCGAGGGCGTCGTCGCCGACCCGTTATACAACAGCCTCTATCTTTACGAACTGTATGCCAGGGCGGACGAAACCTACTCCGGCCGGGTCACGGTGCCGGTGTTATGGGATCATCACACCCAGACCATCGTCAATAACGAATCCGCCGATATCATCCGCATGTTGGGCAGCGCGTTCGACCACGCCGGCGCAGCCCCGGGCGATTACTACCCCAAGGCGCTGCGGGCCGAGATCGACGAGATCAACCAGCGCGTGTACGACACGCTGAACAACGGGGTTTACAAGGCCGGCTTCGCCACAACCCAGGCGGCCTACGAAGCGGCGGTCGTGCCACTGTTCGAAACGCTGGACTGGCTGGAGGAACGCCTGTCCCGAAGCCGCTTCCTGTGCGGCGATGCCCTGACCGAGGCCGATATCAGGCTGTTCACCACGCTGGTCCGCTTCGATTGCGTTTACCACGGTCATTTCAAATGCAACATCCGGCGGATCGCCGATTACCGCCATCTGTGGGCCTATACGCGCGACATCTATCAGTTGCCCGGAATCGCCGAAACGGTCGATTTCGGACACATCAAGCGGCACTATTACATGAGCCACCGACGCATCAACCCAACCGGGATCGTTCCGGCCGGGCCCGCGTTGGATTTCGGGGCACCGGCAGGACGCGGACGCGACGTGGATAAGTTGATCGTGTTTTAGATGGCGCCGGACCGCCTCAGTGCCTCCATATCCTGCCCGAGCCACGCGCCATATACCTCGGCGTTATGTTGCCCGAGCTTGGGGCTGGGGAGCGGGGCCACGCGATCCGAACCGTGCAGCCGCAACGGCGAATTCGGCACGATAATCTCCCCCAGCGAGGGATGATCGATCCGCTCCAGCATGCCGCGTTCGTGCATGTGCGGGTCGTTCATCACCTCCACCGCGTTACGCACCGCCGCGACCGGGATTTTGTAGCGTTTCGCCGCGGCGACGACTTCCATCTTGTTCAATCCCAGGGTCCAGGCGGTCACCAATGCCTCGGTCGCGTCCATATTCTCGGTGCGCGCCTCGTTGGTATCGAACCGGGGATCGTTCAGCAGATCCGCCCGGCCCATCGCGCGCAGCAGGTTCTGCCAATGGCCTTCGGTCACCACATGAACCGCCACCCAGCCGTCCTTGGTCTGGAACGCGTTATATGGCGCGCTGGACAACCCCGCCTGGCGGTTGCCGGCGCGCGGGGGCACCTTGCCGGTGCGAAGATGGTAATCGTAGCTGGAGGCCAGGGTGGGATAGACAGCTTCCTGCATCGCCACTTCCACCAACTGCCCCTGCCCGGTCGCCGTGCGTTGCAGAAGCGCGGTCATCACCGCTGCGTACAGGTGAATGCCGCCCATGAAATCGACCAGGGTCGGCCCGGCCTTCATCGGCGGTCCGGCCGGATCGCCGGTCACGCTCATGATTCCGGAGGCCGCCTGGATGGTGAAGTCCATCGCCAGATTGTCCCGGTCGGGACCCGAGATGCCGAACCCGGTTCCGGTCGCATAGACCAGACGCGGATTGATCTCTTTCAGCACGTCGTAGCCGACACCCAATCCGTCCAGGGTGCCCGGCGAGAAGTTCTCCAGCAGAACGTCGGCCCGGGCGACCATCTGCTTCAGCAGGTCCTTGCCGGTTTCAGACTTCAGATTCAGCGTCACCGCGCGCTTGTTGGCATTCAGCATCGCCATCGGCAGCGTTGTGTCCCCGCCCAGGGCGACAACGCGGCGTCGCAGCGGCTCCCCGCCCGGCGGTTCGATCTTGATCACGTCGGCGCCAGCCTTCGCCATCAGCATGGTGGCATAGGGGCCTTGGAAAATTTGGCCAAAATCCAGCACCGTGATGCCGGCCAGGGGAGTCGTCATCGACAAACCTCGAACGCTTTATGACAGGCCCCGAGCCTATGACGATACGTCCGCCATGGCGATACCGGCGCTAGGCAGCCAGCCGGCTGAAGCTGACTACGGCAGCCACCGCGGCGATGCCGGACGCGATGAACATCGCGACCGTGGTTCCATCCAGCGGGAACGCCGTGAAGATCAGCGCCACCAGCGCCGCGCCCATCGACTGCCCCAAAAGCCGGGCAGTTGCCTGCATCCCGCTTGCCCCCCCGGTACGAACCGGGGGCGCCGCCAGGATAATCGCCCGGTTGTTCGGCGTATTGAAGAAGCCGAAGCCGATCCCGCACACCGTCATCCGCCACGCGATATCCAGCATCGCCGGATGATCCGGCAGTAAGGCCACTGCCAGCAACCCCAGTCCCATGACCCCCAAACCGAACCCGCCCAGCAACCCGGCCGGGTATTTGTCCGCCAGCCGGCCGGCGAACGGGGCGATCACCGCGACCACCAGCGGCCAGGGGGTCATCAGCAACCCGGTCTTTACCTGATCCAGCCCGAACCGGTGCTCGAACAGAAACGGTACGGAGACATAGGAAATCGATTGCGCCGTGAACGAACAGACCGACGTCGCGATCGACAGCGCGAACAGCGGGATCCGCATCAGGTCCACCGGCAGCAGCGGTGCGGTCCGGCTAAGCTGGCGCACCACCAGTACGACGCCGGAGACGACGGCGATCGTCAGTTCCAAGGCCACATGCACCCATGAATCGCCGTGCCCGAGTTCGGATACGCCGAACAGCAGCGTGCCGAACGCCACCGCCTGCAGACCGGCGCTGGTCAGATCGAACCTGCCGCCGGACAGCGGCGTCAACGGCAGGGCGCGCAAGGCGATGAAAGCCGCCAGAACCCCAAGCGGCACGTTGACCGCGAACAGCCACGGCCATGGCGCGACCGTCAGGATAACGGATGCGACCGACGGCCCTAGCGCCGAGGCGATCGAGCCGACCGTCGCATTCAGGCCGACCCCGCGCCCGAGCCAGCGGCGCGGATAGATGAAGCGGATCAGCGCGCCGTTGACGCTCATGATGCCCGCCGCGCCCAGGCCTTGCAGCATGCGCGCCATGATCAGCGTGGTCAGCGAGGATGACATCGCGCACGCCAGCGACGCCACGGTGAACAGCATCAACCCACCCTGGTAGATGCGCCGGTAGCCGTAAATCTCCCCCAGCGAGGCAAGCGGCAGCAGCGAAATCGTCACCGCGAGCTGATAGGCGTTGACCACCCAAATGGAATTGGCCGGCGAGGTGTTTACCTCCCGGGCGATGGTGGGCAGGGCGACGTTGGCGATGCCGCCATCGAGCACCGCCAGGGTCAGGCCCAGCGCGATGGTCAGGATCGCCCACATGCGCTGCGGCATTGGCACCCCATCCAGCGCCGGAACAGTCGGCTGGCGGGCCGGGATCGAGATATCGGACATCAGGCTGGCAGCTCTTTCATCACATCGTCCACTGTCAGATCGGCCAGATCGGGGCGTTGGAGGTAACGGGTCCAGGGTCCGGCGGGGGCGCACTGCATCGGGTTCGAATCCCGCGAAAACAGGGTGATGGACGGACATCCGGCCCCCGCGATCAGATGCATCGGCCCGGTGTCGTTACCCACCGCGAACCGCGCCGCGCGGGCCAGATCGCACAGGTCGCCGAAACTGGTTTGCCCGATCAGGTCGATTCCCGCCGGGATGCTGGCGGCCAATCCCTTCTCGGCAGCGCCGCCCAGAATGACCGAGGCGATGCCCCGCCCGGCCAACCGCGTTGCCAGTTCCTGATAACGCGCCGCCGGCCACCGCTTGGCCAGCCGTTGGGGCGAACTGCCCGGCACCAGCAGCGCGATTCCGGCGGGCAGGTTGAAACGGCCGGTATCGCCGGTACACCAGGACAGATCGGCCGGCGGAAACGTACCGATGCCGGCCTGACGCAACTGCCCGATCTGACGAACCGCGTCATGCAGGGTGTTGCGATTCGGATCCCGGTCCGGATGGGAACAGCCGAACGCGATGCCCGACCATTCGGGGCGGCGCTTGGCTGGAAACAAATGAAAGTACCACGAGGACCGCTTCGAGGTCTGCAAATCGTAAACCCGGCTGAAATGGCCGCCGGCCAGCATCCGCGCCAGCCGCCGGACGGTGGGCAGGTCCCACCATTCCGGCCGGGGATCGACCAGAACCTCGTCGAAACAGGGAAACGTCCGCAGCCAGCCCGCATACGTCTTGCTTGTCAGCACGCTGATTTTCGCATCGGGGTGATGCGCCCGAATGGCGGCGAAGGCAGCCAGGGAGAGGATGATATTGCCGAAGGCCCCCAGTTTGACGATCAGGATATTCTGCCGGCCCGTGCTCATTCACTTCCCTCGTCCGCCAGCCGCATCATGGCGGGCGGCATCGTCTTCGTCCGGCCCCGCGCGATCCGAAACCTCGCGGGGCTGGTATCAGTCCCCCGGCATACCGGCAACCGGTGCGGGAAACTTCACGACCCAGTGCCGGGCGATATCCAGCCGCCGTGTCACCCAGACACCTTCGAACCGGCCGATATGATCCAGCAGCCGTTGCAGCCCCGCCGCCCGGGCCGGGTGGCCGATCAGGCGCTGGTGCAGGCCGATCGACAGCATCTTCGGCTGCCTTTGGCCCTCCGCATACAGGAAATCGAAGGCATCCCGGCAATAATGGAAGAAATCGTCGCCGGTGCCGAACGCACCGCGCGCGAACTTCGCGTCGTTGGTGGACAGAGTGTACGGCACCACGAGATGCGATTTGCCGCCTACCCTCGTCCAGTATGGCAATTCGTCGTCATAGGCATCTGAATCATATAGAAACCCGCCTTCTTCGACCAGCAGCCGCCTTGTGTTCACCCCCGGCCCGCTGCGGCAATACCAGCCCAGCGGCCGATCCCCCATCGTCGCCCGCAACGATGCCACCGCTCGGGCGATCCGCTCCCGCTCGAAATCCTCGGCCATCTCGAAGTGCTTTTCCCAGCGCCAGCCGTGGCAGCAAATGTCGTAACCTGCCTGCCGGATCGCCTCGGCCGCCGGTTTGTTGCGTTCCAGCGCCAGCGCACAGGCGAACACCGTCATCGGCAGATTGCGTTCCTGGAACAGGCGCAACAGCCGCCAGAAGCCGACGCGTGCGCCATAGGCGAACATCCCCTCGGCCGCCAGATCGCGTCCTGGCACCCCGGGGTTGGTCCCGCCGTACTCTGTCAGCGCCCATTCTGACCCAGAATCTCCATCGGAAACAGATGGTTCTGAACCTTCTTCGAAGTTAAGCACGAAGTTGACGGCAATGCGGGCCTGGCCGGGCCACTGGGGGTTGGGCGGGTTGGCGCCGTAGCCGATCAGGTCGCGATCCATGCGCTGTTCATCCTTGCCGGTGATGCGCGCAGGTTACAGGCAGGCGTCCCGGCTTGCGAGCCGCCCAGGGGAATCGGGTGAAGGTTTTTACCGAGCGACGAGGCCTGCAAGAAAATCATCATCCCAGGCGGCGACTTTACGACGCAAACGCATTGAATCCTTGCTCGTGGCGGTTCGCAGAAGGTTGTGCGC
>JAJZEV010000172.1 GCA_021805665.1 Pseudomonadota bacterium | reverse complement strand
AATCAACGACGGCGCCCCGATCACGGTGTTCGAGGTCATAACCGCCGCCGCCTTCGACCTGTTCGCCCAAACGCCAGCCGATCTGTGCGTGCTGGAAGTCGGTCTCGGCGGCCGGGGCGATGCCACCAATATCGTCGAAACCCCCGCCGCCTGCGCCATCGCCTCCATCTCGCTGGACCACCGCGACCTGCTCGGTCCAACCGTCGAGATCATAGCCGCCGAGAAAGCCGGCATCATGAAACCCGGCGTGCCTGTGACCATCGGCGCCCAGCCCGGGGACATCCTCCGCGTCCTGCTGGATCACGCCAAAGCCCGGGGCGCCCCCGTCAGCCTGCGCGGCCAGGACTGGGATATCGCCCCAACCCCGTCCGGCCTTCGCTACACCGACCGGACGGCAACCCTGGATCTGCCCGCCCCATCCCTCCCGGGGGCGTATCAGCATGACAACGCCGGCATCGCCATCGCCGCCCTGCGCGCCGCCGGCCTGAAGCATGACCCATCCGGCATCGGCCATGCGGAATGGCCCGCCCGCCTGCAACGCCTGACCGGCCGCCTCGCCGCATTGCTGCCCCCCAACTGGGAACTATGGCTCGACGGCGGCCACAACCCCGGCGCCGGCATCGTCCTGGCCGAACACCTGTCCGGCTGGCAGGACCGCCCGGTGCATCTGATCGTCGGCATGAAGCAGGCCAAGGACTCCGCCGAGTTCCTGCGCCCCCTGCTGCCGCTGGCCGAAACCCTGTGGGCGGTGCGGGAGCCTGACCAGCACGCCGCCCTGCCGGTGGAGGCGATCGTCGCCGCATCCGGCGGCATCGCCCGCCCCGGTCCCCGCGTGGCCGACGCCCTGCGGGTCATCCCCCGCGGCGAACGCCCCGCCCGCGTGCTGATCTGCGGTAGTCTCTACCTCGCCGGAGAGGTCCTGAAACTGAATGAACCCACGCCGCCACAGGCCGGAGTAATGACAGGTATCGCTGGTTGACCGGTCTCACCGCACATAAAGTCCGGCTCGCCTCCATCTGGACCGGCTGACGTCAGGCCCGTCTCGGCACCGCACCACGACGCGGAAAAAATACTTATAAGACTGTTCCCACAGTCCCGGGCGCCATTCGGCAGTGGATGTCAGAAAGCGCCGCCGGCTTTAACCCTTCGTTAACCGGTTTAGTCTATGATGGTGATCATCGCGGGGACGACTCACAGCCATGCCGAAGCCGGTTCAAGGTTTGAAGGCCGCCCTCGTTGTTGGAACGGGCGGGAATGGCAACTTCACCGAAGTCCCGTCGTCTGCCGACTTGTTACTGTCGCGTCCGGTATGGGTGTCGTTCTGGATACCAACAAGAAACGGAACACGCTAGGCCGTGTTGGCATTTAAGGACTTGGCGAATCGCCGGAAGGCCCGGTGTTCCGGGGATTCAACCGGGGACAGACCATGCAAGTATTCACCGACGCCCAGTGGGCCAGGTTCGAAGCCGCGATCGCCGCGGCCAGGCTACGCAAGGCGCGCCCGCGCAAGGAAGACCGGCGCATGATCGAGGCGATCGCCTGGCGCCTCGACAACGGTGCCAAGTGGCGGTCGATCCCGGCCGAACTGGGTGACTGGCACCACGCCTACTTGAGATTCCGTTGCTGGGCTGTCACGGGCGTATGGGCCAAGATCATGGCCCACGCCGGGGCCGAGCCGAAGCTGGCATTCGCCAGCGTTGACGGCACCGGGGCACGGGCGCACCAGAAGGTGGCCGGCGCGCGGCCGAGCAAACCGACACACTGAGTCTGCGATTCAATCGCGAGAAAGGCAGCAATGAACACGCGGCCGGTCGTTCCCGCAGCAGTCTCAGTTGCAAAATAGTGAGTGTTTGCGGCGCGTACGGCCGGCTGGTCGATTTTGTCCTGGTGCCCGGGCATGCGCACGGACTCGCACCTTCGCTGCAACTGCTGGCCCGCCTGCCCAAGGCACCGGCCCGGGTCCTGGCCGACATGCCCTGCGACGCGGCGGCGTTCCGCTCCGCCGCCGAAGCGATGGGCGCGACCCGGGTCATGCCGTCCCGCGAGAACGCCAAGGAGAAGAAGCCATGCCCGGGCTTTATCTACCGCCACCGCAACCCGATCGAACGGTGCTGATCGCGCCTGAAAAATTGGTGCGCGATCGCGGCGACACTCGACTGTTGGTTTCAGCCTTCGCGATGAATGGCATTCAAATGCGAACAGGCCCTGGTCCGCTGACTGTTGCCGGCGCGGTGCCGCGCAACATCGGCGACAATTCGTTCAGTTGGTAAAATTCAAAAATCTCTCAGTCGAAGGAGATGTACTGAATACGACATCGGAACCAATACGACGTTCTGCCTGTGCGTCCCCAAGCCATCGCCAGGAACGCCGGTCGGTTGATCATTGGCGGACAATGTGCCGGAAGGCTGTATCCGTTACGAATTCGTCGGACCCGCCAATGACCTGCTGCCCCCGGGGGGCGACGCGCATGCCGCGGACTCAATCGGCTGGGTGGGTGACCAGTCACCGTTCGCCTCCCACCCGGCCGCGATCCGCAGCAATACCGAATCGCTGTTCGGCCACCCGATCAGCGATAAACCCAGCGGACAGCCGCCAGCCGCCGGGGTGGCTGGAAGGCAGAGCTGTGGCAAACCGGTGTGGCCAGCCACGGACGTCAGCGCCAGGGCACGGGTATAAAAGGCTCCGATTTCCGCCGCATCCGCTGATCGGCGGAGCGCCGGGCCGGGCGCGGTTGGCAGCAACATCACAGTTCCAACCGGTACCAGGCTGTGAACATGCCGGGCGATCCGGCCGCGTATGTCGGCCATGGTCGCCACCTCGGCCTCTGTGATGCAGGAGGCATCGGCGAAGCGGGCCGCGATGTCGGGCGCGAATCGGGGGCGTGCCGAGCGTATCCAGTCGCCGTGTGCCCGCCAGATTTCGGCGCCCTGAAGCACCCGGTAGCACTCCAGCCACAGCGCCTGTTGGCGATCGAACAGACAACACACATCTTGGGCGCCGAGTGCCCCAGCCGCGCTCAACAATGGGGCCTGATGCGCGCTATCCATCGTATCGAACCCATCGCCGGCCAGGATCAAGCGGATCGGCGCGGTTTCATCCGGTTCAGGGCCCCCGAGCAGCACCGATCCCGCCCGTTGCAGCAGATCGGCGGAACGGGCGAACCATCCGACTGTGTCGTAGCTGGGCGCCAGCGGCACGACCCCATCCATCGGGACGCGTCCATGCGAGGGCCTGAAGCCGAATATGCCGCAGAATGAGGCTGGCACGCGCACCGACCCGCCGGTGTCCGTCCCCAACGCGATGTCGGCATGATGCGCCGCGACTGCGACGGCGGAACCGCTGGAGGACCCGCCGGGAAGACCGTTGGGGCAGGCGGGATTGACCGGGGTTCCGTCGAACGCATTGCGGCCTTCGAGACTGAAGGCCAGTTCGTCGCTGACCGTAACGCCCGCCAGTGCGGCGCCGGCCGCCAGCAGCGCCTGGACGGCCCACGCCGATCGCTCGGACGGGGGCCTGGATGCCCGCCAATCGGGGTTGCCGGCCCCGGTGACCCAGCCGGCGACATCCATGTTGTCCTTGGCGGCGAATGTCAGGCCATCCAGTGGCCCCTGTCCGGTGGGGGCAAGTCGCCGCCTTGGGCCGGGAACGAACGCGCCATGATCGGTCGCCACCGGCGTCAGCCGGCCGCCTGTTCCGCCAACGCTGCCAGCAGGCGCGCGGAATCGGACACGAAGCCGAAGCACTTCTTCACGTTCCAAATCGTCGCCCGGGTGCAGAAATCGGGGGAATTCGTGGCACAGCAATCCTCAATGAGGATGCATCCGTAACCAAGGAAATTCGCGTCGGTCAGGGATTGCAGGACGCATTGGTCGGTGTTCACGCCGGCGAACAGGATCGACCGCACGCCCAGGTTACGCAGGATACTATCCAGCGGCGTATCCCAAAATCCGCTGATCCGGTGCTTATCGACCCGGATATCGCCCGGCAGCGGCGCCAGTTCGTCCACGACAGCGGCGGCCCATGAATCTTTTTCCAGCACCCGCGCACCGTTGCCGGGCAGGGGGTCGCCCAGGCCGACTCCGGAGCCGGTCGGCTTGTATAGATGAACCTGGTTCGGCGGCATGTTGGAAAGGTCGGACCGGTTGCCCCAGTTGACCCAGATCACCGGCACGTTCGCGGCACGCAATGCCGGCAGCAGCCGCTGAAGCGGTGCGATGGGCGCCCGGTCTGGCCGGAAGTCGCCGCCGATATGGTCCACCCAGCCGCCGGCCGAGCAGAAATCGTTTTGCATGTCGATCACCACGATCGCGGTGCGGTTTAGATCGGCCACTACCGACTGGGGTTCCGCGGCCAGACACAGGCGCCGCGGTGCCGGGGGCGCCATCGCCATATCGACCACTGCCGCCGTTGCCCACCACCTTGTCTGCTCGCCGACCCCCAATGGCCCACCTTGTTGAGTCCGAAAGTCATCCGTGTCCGGCATCGTGGTTCTCCCGAGAATGGCGGAAGCGGCTTTCAATTCCCGTGCCAGCCGCACAGCCGGGGTGTCGGGCTCGCATGGTTCACTGTGGCGCGATTAGCGGCAGCCCTTGTCCGAAATTGCGGCACGGCGTTCGCCACGATCCGCGGTTTCCGTGGCATGTATATTGCTTGCTAACCTCGCGATACTCAATCGGCAACCTCCGGCCCAACGCGGCTGGCACGACACAAGGGAAACAGACTATGACGGTGCAACGGCGAACCCTTCTGACCGCGCTTCCCGGCCTCGCCATCGGGGCGGCGCTTCTGACGGCGCCGTTGCGTTCGGCCCGCGCGGCCGGCCCGATCCGCATCGGGGTGCTGATTCCCGGTTCCAAGTCGGACAAGGGCTGGATGGAAAGCGGCTATGATGGGCTTGTCGCGTCGGAGAAGAAGTACGGCGACAAGATCAAGGTCCAGATGATCGAGAACATCAATTACGGCGACATGGGGCAGGCGTTGACCGCGCTCGCTGCCAAGAACGAGCTGGTGATCGGCATCGGCGGCCAAACCCAGGCGGCGATCCTGGCCGTGGCCAAGAAGTTTCCCGCGGTGAAGTTCTCTATCGTCGGCGGCAACAATGGCGAAGCTCCGCCGAACGTGGCCGGCTACGACGTGAAGCAGGCGGAAATCGCCTATGTCGCCGGCGCGGTCGCGGCGATGCTGTCGAAGAATGGTGCCGTCAGCTACGTTGGCGGCATGCAGATTCCGTCCATCGTCAACGCCGGCAAGGAATTCGGCATGGGCGCGAAGTCGGTCAACCCGAACATCAAGTATTTTGAGAATTACACTGGTGATTTCGACGACGTGGCAAAGGCCAAGGAAGCCACGCTCGCGGCGATCGCGCAGGGCGCGGACGTTCATTACCACATCCTGAACCTGGGGCTGCGCGGCATGGAACAGGCAGCGCGCGAGAAAGGCACCCACATCATCGGCAGCTACACCGACCGTTGCGGGACCGACCCGCTTTACGTTGCCTACAGCATTACCGGAGTCGGCTTCCAGGTATCGTATGCCATCGACCAGATGGTGGCCGGGGCGTGGAAGCCGGGCTACAAGGCGTTCGGTCTGGCGATGGGTCCGAAGGCGTCCGATATGGTTGTGTGCAGCGCGACGCCGGAAATGAAAGCGAAGATCGCGGCCATAGAAAGCGATATCAAGTCCGGCAAGATCAAGGTTCTGGAGGGCTGACAGCTTCGGCAGGGTCGGACGGCGTGCCGGACAGTCTGCTGACACTGACCGGCGTCACCAAGCGGTTCGGGGCGCTGACCGCCCTGAACGCGGTGTCGCTGGACATCGCCCCGGGCGAGATCCATTGCCTGCTGGGTGAAAACGGGGCCGGCAAATCGACACTGTGCAACGTCATTTTCGGCATCCATCCGCCCGACGAAGGCAGCATGCGCCTGAACGGTATGCCGTACCGCCCGTCCGGCCCGGCGGACGCGTTGCGGCTGGGTATCGCGATGGTTCACCAGCATTTCAGTCTGGTGCCGGACCTGACGGTGGTGGACAACCTGTTGCTGGGACAGGCGCGCGGTATCCTCGACCGGCGCGCCTGCGCGGTTCGGCTACAGGAACTGTCGGACGACTATGGTCTGGCGCTGGCCCCGTTCGCCAGGATCCAGGACCTGTCGGTCGGGGAGCGGCAGCGCGTCGAGATCGTCAAATGCCTGATGCGCAACCCACGCATGCTGGTGCTGGACGAACCCACGGCGGTCCTGCTGCCGCCGGAGATCGCCGCGCTGATCGAGGTCTGCCATCGCGTCGCCGCGCGCGGCTGCGGGGTTATGCTGGTCACCCACAAGTTGGCCGAAATCAAAAGCGCGGCAAGCCGGGCCACGGTCCTGCGCGGCGGCAAAACCGTCGCCGTATCCGCCAATCCGGCCGAGGAAATCGGCTTGCTGGTGCGCGCGATGATCCAGCGTGACCTCGGTCCCCTGGACCATACCGCCGAGGCCGCGCTGGGTATTTCCGACCCCGCGCCGGACGCCCAACCGGCTACCGAACGGCCGCACGATATCGTGGCGCAGATCGATGGACTGAGCTTTCTCGATTCCCGCGGCGTCAAGCGGCTGGATAACGTCACCATCGAGATCGGCCGGGGGGAGATCGTCGGGGTCGCCGGGGTCGAGGGCAATGGCCAGAGCGAACTGTCCGCCATCCTGTCGGGCATGTTGCGCCCCACGGGAGGGCTGTTTTCCGTACAAAATACCGATCTGACCGGGTGCGGACCAGACGACATCACCGCGGCGGGTGTCGGCATCGTGCCGGAAGACCGCCACGCCGTCGGTTGCGTGACCGCCATGAGCGTCGCGGAGAACCTGTTCCTCGGCCGGCTGAGCAGGTTTTCCCGCTTCGGGCTGCTGCGCCGGGCGGCGTTCCATCAGGCTGCCGCCGAACTGATGCGGCGCTTCGACGTGCGCGCCAGCGGT
>JAJZEV010000301.1 GCA_021805665.1 Pseudomonadota bacterium | reverse complement strand
TGAAGGCATAGCCCAGCGGTACGGCCAGTCCGACCAGCGACTTGCCGCAGCCTAGCAACTCCAGCTTTTCCATTAGCGTCGGCATCGCCGCCTCCGACGACGACGTGCCCAGCACGATCAGGAATTCCTCTTTCACGAAGCGCAGGATTTTCAGGATGTTGAAGCCCATGATCGCCGCGACCGCGCCCATGCCCAAGAAGATGAAAATAGCGCAGGTCAGGTAAAAGCACAGCATCAGGAACCCAAGCTGAGCCAGGGCGCCGATGCCGTATTTGCCGATAGTGAACGCCATCGCACCGAACGCGCCCAGCGGAGCGGCGCGCATGATGATAGCGATCACGCCGAACAACGCGCCCCCGGCCTCATCCAGGAAGTGGACCACATTCTTTCCGCGCTCCCCCATCCGCGAAAGACCCAAGCCGAACAGCACCGCGAACAGCAACACCTGCAGGATCTCGCCCTTCGAGAAGGCATCGACCACTGTATTGGGGATGATGTTCAGCAGAAACGTCGCGACGTCCTGGTGCGGCGCGTTGACGTAGGTGGCGACCGCCTTGCCGTCCAGCGTTGCCGGGTCGATGTTCAGTCCGGCCCCGGGCTGGATCACGTGCGCCACCACCAGGCCGATGAACATCGCCAGCGTTGTCATTACCTCGAAATAGACAATTGCCTTGATGCCAATCCGCCCGACTTCCTTCGCGTCGGTCAGCTTGGCGATCCCGACCACCACGGTGACGAATACGATCGGCGCGATGATCATCCGGACCAGTTTGATGAATGCGTCGCCGAACGGCTGCATCTTCACCGCGAGGCCGGGCACGAAATGCCCCAGCGCCGCGCCAATGATCACGCCGGCCAGCACCTGAAGATAAAGCCCCTTGGCGGAGCGAGCGCTCGTCCCGGCTGCCATTGTCTGAAATCCCTTTATCCCGTATGTCCCGCCGAACTCGTGCGGCGTCGGTCGATCCGAATCGATCCTCAACAAGGTGCAACAGAATGGCTGATTACGTCATCTCCCCGCCGGCTATTACATCCGTTCCGGTCGCGGGCGGCGGTCGTTTTCCCGTCAGGCGTGTCTTTTGTGTCGGTCGCAATTACGCCGAACACGCCCGGGAAATGGGCAGCGATCCGGATCGGGAGCCGCCGTTCTTCTTCATGAAGCCCGCCGATGCGCTGCTGCTGAACGATGCCGACATGCCGTATCCGCCGCAGAGCAAGCAGTTGCACCATGAGATGGAACTGGTGGTCGCCATCGGCACCGGCGGCAAGGACATCGCCGAGGCGGATGCGCTTAACCATGTGTGGGGCTATGCCGCCGGCCTGGATATGACCCGCCGCGACCTGCAGAACGCCGCCAAGAAAGAAGGCAAGCCCTGGGACATGGGCAAGGGCTTCGACCACTCCGCCCCGATCGGCCAGATGGTTCCGGCCTCTAAAATCGGGCACCCGGCCACCGGCCTGATCGAGTTGAAGGTCAACGGCAAAGTGCGCCAGACCTCCGACCTGTCGAAGATGATCTGGAACGTTCAAGAGACGATCGCTTACCTGTCCCGCCTTGTCACCCTGGCGCCCGGCGACCTGATCTACACCGGCACGCCGGAGAATGTCGCCGCCGTCGAACGCGGCGACCTGCTGGAAGGTGTGGTGGAGGGTGTCGGTTCGGTGAAGACCCGCATCGTTTGATGACGCCGCTGCGGATTGCCACCTGGAACATCAACTCGCTGCGCCTGCGGGTGGGCCTGCTCGACAATTTGGTCGAGGCCCTGCGCCCCGACGTGATTTGCCTGCAGGAGACGAAGGTTCCGGATGCGTTGTTCCCCGCCGATGCGCTGGAGCCCTTGGGTTATCCCCACCGGGTGTTTCGCGGCATGAAGGGATACAACGGCGTCGCGATCCTGTCCAAGATCCCGCTGGTGGTCCACGATCTGGCCCCCGACTGGTGCGGCAAGGGCGATTGCCGTCATGTCGCCGCCACGCTGCGGGTGCCGTCCGGACCGATCGAGTTGCACAACTTCTATGTGCCGGCCGGCGGCGATGTCCCAGACCGGGCGGAGAACCCGAAATACGGCCACAAACTGGATTTCATCGCCGAAGCCAGGATGTGGTTCGCCGCGCGCCCGGGCCTGACCCGAAGCGTGCTGGTGGGCGACCTGAACATCGCCCCGATGGAGCACGATGTCTGGAGCCATAAGCAACTGAAAGACGTCGTCAGCCACACGGCCCCGGAAACCGAGGGCCTGGACGCATGGATGAACGCCGGTTTCATCGACGCCGTGCGGCACTTCGTTCCGGCCGACCAAAAGCTGTTCTCCTGGTGGTCTTACCGGAACCAGGACTGGCGTGCGTCGGATCGGGGACGGCGGCTGGACCATATCTGGGTCACGCCGGACCTGAAGCCGGGGTTGCGCAGTCAAACCATCCTGCGGGACGCGCGCGACTGGCCGCGCGGGTCCGACCATGTGCCTGTATGCGTGGAAATCGGGGTCTAATCAGGCGGCGTCCGCAACGAACAGGACCGCCATGGGAAAGTCCAGCAGTAACGGCGCCAGCGGCATTTCCGCGGGCACGTCCACACTCTGCCCATATTGAAAAAACGACTGCGCCCGGCGGCCGCGAAAGTGTTCCGGTATGGCAAGGCAGCTTAGTCCCAGCTTGTCACCATCCAACGAAATCCGGTCTCCGCCCGGGAGGAGGCGTCGCGCCAGCCGCGGTACCGCCACTATCAGCCAGGAATCCTGAAAGCGGCGGCTGAAGGCCAGTATATGCCGCCCCATCCCGCCCGTTACGGGCAGCGGACTGTAGTCGCCGCGCGCGAACAGCAGGGGGACGCGGCGCCGAAGTCCCAGCAGGTCCCGAATCATGGCCTGTTTGATCCGGCCATCGCGCCATGTGGGCAAGTATGCGGCCGGTGCCGCTCCGGCGGCCAGGGCGAAACGGCGCGCGTCGTAATCGACCGGCCGGCGGTTGTCGGGATCGACCAGGCTGAAATCCCAGAATTCCGTTCCTTGAAAGAAGTCGGGAACGCCGGGCACGGTGGCTTTCAGCAGGGTCTGCACCAGTCCATTCAGCGCCCCGGCCGGAGCGATCGCATCGACAAAAGATCGCGCCAGCAACAGGAACGGAGACTCCCTCGCCAGCAGCGCAAACAGGAAATTCCGTGCCAGGGCCTCATAGGCTTCATCGGGAGCTTTCCAATTCGTCCGCAGCTTCGCTTCCCGCAACGCCTTCAACTGCCAGACTGCCAACCGTTCGGCAAACGCCATGCACCCATCCGCATCGGCGATATCGAGATCGAGCGGCCACGCGCCGACAATCGTTTGATACAGCATGATCTCATCCGCCGGATCCGGCCGGATCGCCTTCAGAGCGCGGCACTGTTCAAGAAAGCCTGCCCATGCGCCGGGGTTCTCTCCGATTACGGCCAGACGGGCGCGCACGTCCTCGCCCCGTTTGTGATCGTGGGTCGCCGTTGCCAGCATAGAGCCCGGAAATGTCGCAAGGCGATCCGCACAGGCCCGATGGAAATCGGCCACGGACCCGCCCTGGCGGGCGGCGTCGAACCCCACATCGTTACGCGACAGCAGTCGGCCGTAACGGTAGAACGCCGTATCCTCCACGGCTTTGGCGGCCAATGGCGCACTCAACTGCTGGAAGCGGGTGACCGCGATTTTGTCGCCCGGCGCGCCACCCAGCCAGCGGTCCAGGTGGTCCAACACTGGATGCAAAGTCTCCGGCGCCGCCTGTTTCGCCGCGGAAAGCGCTTTTGCGAACGCCTTCTGGTCGCTGGCGGATCGCACGGAGCCCGCATCGTATCCGCGATACACAGGGAAATGCGCGAGGAGGGCGATCAGGCCCGCACGAATCCGAGCCGCGGAAACGTCGCGGGTAGCGAGATCGGCACGGGAGACGCGATGAAGCGCGGCCGTCACCGCCTGCAATTGCGCGTCGAACCCAACCCGCAGGATTTCCTCGCGGGCGGCGACCTCCTCCGGCTCGAAGGCGGCGGATCGATGGGTCAGGCCATGCCACAACCGGCCCAAAGCCTCAGCACTATCGGCGTCGTTTTGCAGGGCACTGACCTCATTCATGAAGTCGTAACCAGTTGTGCCATCGACGCCCCAGTCGGGTGGCAAAGCCTCACCGACGCCGAGGATTTTTTCAACCGCCAGGTAGCCATGCCGGTCCGGCGCCAGATCGTTCAGCCGCCGCCGAAGCCGCCTGCAATAGCCCGGCGGGTCGGCCAGGCCATCGACGTGATCCACGCGAAACCCGTCGATCAGGCCATCGGCATAAAGCCGGAACAGGGTGGCATGGGTTTCCTCGAACACCTCCGGAACCTCGATCCGCAAAGCCGCGAGTCCATTGATGTCGAAGAACCGCCGCCAATTGATCTCGTCGCCGGCTACGCCCCACCAGGCCAGACGGTAATGCTGCCGTTCCAACAACGCATGCAACTGGCAGCGCCCCACGGGATTAGAGGTGTCGAACGATTCCAGCCCGCATTCGGCGATATGCGCATAGTCGGACGGATCGATGGGAAATTCGCTGTCGAAGTAACGAATGACCGGCTCGCCCGCCGGGGACTGGGCCAGCCGAATCTCCCCGGCGTCCAATGCCTCGCCATAGGGCCGGCCAAGAAACGGCGCGAGCACCTTCCCACGCAAATCCCGGTCACCAGAGTCCCAGTCCACATCGAAGAAGTGTGCATACCGGCTAGCTCGGCCATAGCGCAGCAAGTCGGTCCACCAGGGATTGTCCGCCCCGCCAACCGCCATATGGTTCGGAACGATATCGACGATCAGCCCCAGCCCGGCCGCCCGCAGCACAGCGACGAAGGTTCGGAAACCGCCCTCGCCGCCCAGTTCTGGATTGACCGTCCCGGGATCGACCGCATCGTAGCCGTGGATCGAACCGGGGCGCGCCTTCAGGATCGGCGAGGAATAGACATGGCTGATACCGAGAGCGACCAGATAGGGCACAAGCGAGGCCCCATCGGCGAACGTGAAATCCCGATGGAATTGCAGACGCATTGTCGCACGCGGGGTCATTGCCGGGGCCTTTCCGCTGCCACCGCATCGATCCGGCGCGCGACAGCTTCGTCCGCCAGCACCTCGTTCGCCGGTAACGGCAGCCGCCTCACCCAGTTGGGATGCCCCGCCACCGTGCCGGGAAGGTTGGGCTGATCTCTCTGGCCCAGCAAATCCTCCATCGGAATCAACGCGAGCGGTACCTCGGTTCGGGCGACGAAACGCACCGCCGCATCCACTACGCGATCGGTGTCGTCCGGTTCCGGTGCTGGCCCATCGCCAAGGCGCTCGCGCACAAACGCTTCCCAGACCCTTGGCCGATCGGCTTCCCGCTCCTGGCGAACCGTTTCGGGTTCGATGCCTTCACCTAACCGGCCATGTTTTTGGCGGACATCGATATCCGTGCCCGACCACCATCCCGCCACGGTCGGCAGGTCGTGGGTAGAGGTCATCGCTACATCGTTGCTGCCCCAACCGCGCGGCGGAACGAACCCCGTTTGCGCGTCGCGCTGAAACCAAAGAACCCGCATGCCATGGATTCCGCTCTGTTCGAGCATATCGTGGAAACCCTCGGGCATGGTTCCAAGGTCTTCCCCGATCACGACCACGTTGTGCCGGACCGACTCCAGCGCGAGCAGGCGCAGCAAATCCCCGACCGGATAATTCAGATAGGCCCCGTCCGCCGGCGACGCGCCTTCCGGGATAAGCCAGAGCCGCGCCAATCCCATCGCATGATCGACACGAATGCCGCCCGTGCGGCGCATCGCCACCCGCAGCGTTGCCAGGAATGGCGCATATCCGTTCGCTTCCATCGCCCGCGGCGAGAACCCGGTCAGACCCCAGTTCTGTCCGAGCGGGTTCAGCAGATCGGGCGGGGCGCCGATAGTCAGGCCAAGCAGCGTGTCGCCTTGCCGGCTCCAGGCGTGGCTGCCGCTTGGATCCATGCCGACAGCCAGGTCGCCGATCAGACCGATCCGCATCCCCGCCTGGCGCGATGCCGCCTGGGCCGCCGCCAAGGAGCGATCGGTTATCCATTGCAGGAACTGATGATACAAAATGGCGTCCGGGTTTGCCGCCGCGAAGAAGCCGACCGCTGCACCGCGGGGATCGCGGAGATCGACCGGCCATTGCCGCCAGTCCTGTTGCGGCATACGGGCAGCCTGTAGCGCTTCGAAGCACGCATGCTGGTAAAGCAGTGCCCCCTGCTCCGCCCGATACCGAGCGAAATCCGCACCCAGCGGCCCGTCCCACTCAGCACTGTCCTGGAATGACTCGAACGATCCGCGCAGCCGGGCGTACTTAGCCGCTGCGACCGACGGCCAGTCGATCGATCCGTTGGATGCCGGCGGCCCCGCCGCGGCTGTCGGACCGAACACCAGCTCCGGCGCGGCGTGAAGCGGATTCATGAACAAGCGGCTGGAAGGCGAGTACGGCCCGAAGCGAGACGGATCGGCGGCATACAGCGCATGCATGGGGCTTAACGCAATCGCATCGGCGCCCTTCGCCCCAGCCGCCCGCGCCAGATCGGCCGCGCCCGCCAAATCGCCAACACCGAGATCGCCCCGGCGGCTCAATCCATAAAGCTGTGCCGCGAGGCCCCACAGGCGTGCATCGGGCACCACATCCTCGATCGAGCGGCACCGCGCCGGCGACACCGCCAGCACGATCTCCCGATCCTCGACCCGAAGCCAGTGATAACCCGTCTCCATGATCGCGGGGACGCGCAAGCGGCCGCGCGCGGGCAGCAAGGCAACCTGCCGAACTTCGCCGTTTTCCAAGGCAAGCTCTGCCTGCTGGGCCACACTGCCGCCTATGTCCAGGCGTGTCGGGCGGCCAGCCACTGCGGTCACCAAGGGCGGCAGGTCGGCAAATCCGCTGCGTTTCGTTAGCAACCGGCGGCTGGCGGAGATCTGGCGGCTGGTATCGGCCGGCAAGCCCAGCGCCGCCAAAACCCGGCGCAGGACCGGCGGAGATACGACACGCGCCTGACCGGCATAGTCCTGCCACTCCACGGCGATACCGGCCCGCCGGGCGAGGTCGCGTACGACGTCGTCGCTCATGCCGCGGGAGCCGTTAGATAGACGGCTGTCATCGGGCCGGAGCCACCGGTTTCGAACAGCAAACTTCCGGCCGGCTTCGGATACGGCACGGCGTTCTCCCCGAGGTTCGTTACGATTGTCAGCAACGCACCGTCACCCATGCGCCAGGAGGCCCGCACCGCCTTGGGACCAAGGGCTTCTGCCCCCGCGGAGACCACACCCTTCAGACGCGGAACGATGTGCTGCATCCGCAGGCGGATCAGTCGCTGGTAAAATTCGAACCGCCCCCGGTCGCCTGGCTGCGGAATGGAGTTCTCGAAGGTCTCCATGGCATTCGGATCGGGGATTTGCTCCCGGCGTTCGGGGTCGGCGAATTCCGCGAAGCCGGCGAATTCCTGGCGCCGTCCCTCGCGCACCGCAATGGCGAGATCGTCGGTATGGTCGGTGAAGAACAGAAACGGAGTGCGCGATCCGGTCTCTTCCCCCATGAACACCATCGGGATCTGCGGGCACAGCAACACCAGTGCAATCGCAGCTTCCAGCGTGGGGGCGGATGCCAGCGATGTCAGCCTCTCGCCGAGGGCCCTGTTGCCGATCTGGTCGTGGTTCTGCAGGAACAATACATGCGCATACGGCGGCAGATCGGCCGCCGGTTCGCCGCGCGGAGCCTTCAGGTAGGCGGACAATTCGCCCTGATACACCCAGCCCTCGGCCAGCACGCGCGCCAGCTTGCCGGCCGGGCCGTCGGCGTAGTCCGCGTAATAACCACCCTGCTCATCCGTCAGGAGTACGTGCAACACGTTATGGCCGTCGTCGTTCCACTGCGCGTCGATGCCGTTTCGAAGATGGCCGGCGGCATTGTGATGTTCCAGGACCAAGTGAACATGCCGGCCCGGCTCCACCGTTGCGCGGACGGCCGATGCCATCTCCTGCACCCAATCCTGGTTCTGGATCGCATGCACGGCGTCGAACCGCAGACCGTCGAAGCGATACTCCATCAGCCACATCAGGACGTTGCCGATGAAATAATCCCGCACTTCGCGGCGGCGAAAATCGATTGCCGGCCCCCATGGAGTCTGCACGTCGTCGCGAAAGAACCCCGGGGCGTAGGAAGGTAGATAGTTTCCGGCTGGTCCGAAGTGATTATACACCACGTCCAGAAACATCATGATCCCTAGCCCGTGGGCGGCATCGACCAGGGCTTTCAGCTCATCGGGGGTGCCATAGGCCGAGTCCGGCGCATAGGGCAAAACGCCATCGTAACCCCAGTTCCGACGGCCGGGGAAATCGTTGACCGGCATCAGCTCGATGGCGGTTATGCCCAGGGTCTTCAGGCGTGGCAGATCATCCTGAATCCTTGCGAAGCCGCCCGCAACGCCGGCATGCAGCTCATACAGCACAACATCCGTCCACGGCCGGCCGGTCCAGTCCCGATGCCGCCAGGGATAGTCATTCGTGTGGACGACGCTGGCATCGTCCACATCAGGCGCCTGGCCGCGCGAGGCCGGATCGGGGACCATTGTTCCATCCGCCAGACGGTAGCGATATAATGTACCGTCGGGGACCGCCGCCGATGCCTCGAACCAGCCATCGGCGGATCGGCTCATCGGCAGCAAATCTCCACCCTCGATCGCGACCGCCACGGTTTCCTGAGCCGGCGCCCAAAGCCGAAACCGGATCGATCCGCCGAAACCCGGGCAAGCACCGAATGCCGCGGCGGGGCTAAAACGATTTGTCAAAATTACCTCTCATCCGCGTCCGGATACCGAAAGGCAACGGTACGTCTGAATCCGTTCCTTACAAGCTGGAACAACGATTCTCCGCGCGGTTTGTTCCACCGACGCGGTCAAATTCATGTGCGGGAAGGCTTTGGCGGACGTTCAGGCAGCGGGCGTGAGAAACACCGTGGCGAGCGGCGGCAGGGTCAGAAACAGCGCCTGTGCTTCGCCGTGCATCGGCGATGCCACGGTGTTGACGCCGCCGGCATTGCCCATATTCGAACCGCCGTAGATAGCGGCATCGGTATTCAGGACTTCCCGCCAGAAACCCGGCCGCGGCACGCCGATTCCATACAGGGTTCGCGGCACCGGGGTCATATTGCAAACGATCAAAACGACCCGAAGATCGTCGGTTCCGATCCGCAAATATGCAAAAACCGAATTGGCGGAGTCGTCGCCGATTACCCAGCGGAAGCCGGTGGATACGCAATCCCGGTCATGCAGCGCGGGCTCTTGGCGGTAGAATGTGTTCAGGTCCCGCACCAAGGTCTGAACGCCGCGATGATGCGGTCTGTCCAGCAAGTCCCAGTCAATCGAAGCATCGTGATCCCATTCGGCCAATTGCGCGACTTCGCCGCCCATGAAGATCAGCTTCTTACCCGGGTGCGACCACATGAAACCGAAATAGGCTCGCAGATTAGCGAAGCGCTGCCATTCGTCGCCCGCCATTTTTCCGATCAGCGAGCCTTTTCCATAGACGACTTCGTCATGCGAAAGGGGCAGCATGAAATTCTCGGAAAACGCGTAGATCAGGCCGAAGGTGAATTCGTTGTGGCGGTAACTGCGATAGACCGGATCGGCCTGCATGTAATGCAGGGTATCGTGCATCCATCCCATGTTCCACTTGAACGAAAAACCCAGACCGCCATCGCGGATCGGGCGGGAAACGCCAGGCCATGCTGTCGATTCCTCCGCGATTGTCATCGCCCCGGCACAACGCTCCGCCACCACCGCATTGAAGTGGCGCAGAAAGCCGATCGCTTCGAGGTTCTCGCGCCCGCCGTAAATATTGGGCACCCATTCGCCCTGCTTGCGGCTGTAGTCACGGTACAGCATCGACGCGACCGCATCGACGCGCAGGCCATCGACATGGAAATGTTCCAGCCAATGAACGCCGCTGGCGATCAGGAAGCCCTGCACCTCCCGCCGGCCGACATTGTAGATGTAGGTGTTCCAGTCCTGATGGAAGCCCTCTTTCGGATCGGCATGTTCGAACAGCGGCGATCCATCGAAGCGCGCCAAGCCGTGGGCATCGCCCGGAAAATGCCCCGGGACCCAGTCGACAATGACACCGAGGCCGGCGTGGTGACACGCATCGACGAACCGGCAGAAGCCATCGACCGGCCCGAACCGTCCGGATGGCGCGAACAGGCCCAGCGGCTGATAGCCCCATGACCCGCCAAACGGATGCTCCGCCACCGGCATTAATTCGACATGGGTGAAAGCCATCTCAACGGCATAGGGAATCAGCCGTTCGGCAAGTTCGTCCCAGGTCGCCGTCTGCCCGGGGGCAGGGCGGAACCACGATGCGGCATGCACCTCGTAAACTGAGATCGGCGCCTCCGCCCGGTGCCGATCCGCCCGGGATGTCATCCAGGATTCGTCATGCCAGACATAAGGCACGGGATCGGCGACGACCGAGGCGGTGGCCGGCGGTGCCTCGGTCGCCTTTGCCAGCGGATCGGCCTTGTCGGGCAATCTGGTGCCATCGGCGGCCACGATGGCGAACTTGTAGCGCGCGCCCGGCCCAACCCGCGGCACGAACAGTTCCCAGACCCCAGAGGGATACCGCAGCCGCATCGGGTGCCGGCGATTATCCCAGGTGTTGAAGTCGCCGACCACCGAAACCGCCCGGGCGTTGGGTGCCCAAACGGCAAATCGGGTGCCGCGCACACCGTCGATCGCGAGTGGATTGGCCCCCAGGGTGAAGGCAATCTCGAACAGCCGGCCCTCGTTGAAAAGATGCAGATCGGTCTGGCTCAGCAACAGGTCGAAACTGTATGAATCCTCGATCTCCTGCACCGCGCCCGGCCACTGGATGCGGAAACGGTAAGGATCGAGCCCCTCGGCCAGTCCGGCAAACAATCCATCCGGCTGGGCCGGCGACAGGGTACCCAAAACCCGGCCATCTTCGCGGGCGACAACCTCGACAGCCTGTGCCCCGGGCAGAAAGACGCGCACATACCGGCCGGCATCGGTTTGGAACGGCCCCAGAATTGCGAACGGATCGCGCAGGCATCCCGCGGAAAGCTGCCCTGCCAGATCCGGGGAGATCGACGGGAGTATGAGAGCGTCGTTCATGCAAGTGCCTCAATTCCCAGCAGATGGAGTGCGTGGCTGGCCAGTCCATGCAGCGGCACATCGATCCAGGCCGGACGATTAGCCGCCTCATAACCGACTTCATACGCTGCTTTCTCGATCAGGAACACATCGAGCAGTTCCAGATCGACCGGATTCGGCGCCTCGGTGTAGCCGGCCAGAAAGGCATCGGCCGCCGTGGCGACAAAACTCTCCAGGAAGGCGTTGACCTGCGCCTCCGGCAGGTGCGCGTGGCTGGCTTGCGCCCGGCGCTTCACCACGGCCGCCGCGTAGTCGAACGAGCGGATCATACCGGCGACGTCCCGCAGCGGATGGTCCTTGGCGCGACGCACGTCGACGGGTTGGGCCGGCTCTCCCTCAAAATCAATGATCGCCACGTCCCCGTTGCAGATCAATATCTGCCCCAGATGCAGATCGCCGTGGATCCGGGTCAGGGTCTTGCCTTCCACAAGGGCAGCCATGTGCGGCAGCCTGTCGAACAGTTTTTGCCGAACAGTCTCCATTGTCCGGCGGTCGGCGCCTTCCAGCGTTTCGACCGACTTGTATGCGGCGGCAAGCCGATCGCGCACCCGGTCAACCAGCGCCTGTGCGGTTGCTGCCGTGCCGGACACTGGCGCGAAAGCCGGATTGGCGGACGGAGCTGCCAGCACGAGATGCATTTGGGCGATACGCTGGCCAAGCAAGCGAGCAAACCGAGTATAATCGGTATGGCTGGCCGCATCCGCCGCCGCCGCGTCGTTCCCGCCGCCGAGGTCCGACAATCCGCGCAGGAGCAGATCCATGGTCCAGGTCCAGCCGTCGCCCTGATTGCGGGCGAACGCCTGGGCAATTGCAAGCGTATGACGGGTTCCGCCCGGCTCGACCCGCACCACCTCGCCCAACAGCGCCGGCGTGCTGGCGAAGCCGCCATCGGTCAGGTACCGTCCCATCTCGGCCTCGGGATGGGGGCCATCGGTGACGCGCCGGAACATCTTGACGACCGCGATATCGCCTACGATCACCGACGAGTTCGATTGTTCGGCGGAGATCCAGTTCATCTCGACGCCATCGGGCACGGTTATCTCCGCCATGCGCGACGTCGGTTCGAACCGGATGATCCCCGCATCGATCACGACGATATCGCTGCCGCGCAGTCCGGCAAGGATCGCGATCGGAAACGCCGGCAGTGCGAACGCGTCGGTCAGCAGCCCAACCCTTGGTCCGCGCCGCACGCGTGCCAGCGCAAGCTGCGATTGCAACGGCAGCACGTTGGCATCTTCCCAGACGATACCCAAGGGCAGCAGCCAGCGGGACGTGCCGGTTTCCGTTTCCGTCTCGATTTCCAGCAGCACCGCATCGTCGGCGGGGACGCGGGTCAACAAGGCAATCCGAGCCGTCTTAAGCGCTTGATCCTTCATTGCGAACCAGCGGCGCTTTGCCAGATAGGACGGCAGAATCTCATGCTCGATAATCGAACGGGCGGCAAGAATGGCCTCCGGCAGGGCGTGGCGCATAACGATCGTTTGGTATTCGGGCATGGGTTCCGGCGCCGCGGGGTGAAGGATTGGCCAATCATCGGCTGCCGACAGCAAGAACCAGTAGAAACCGTACGGCGGCAGGGTCAGCAGATAGGTCAGTTGTCCGATCGTTGGGAATTGGGTGTGCCCATCCAGTTCGATGGGGATGCGGCCCTGGAACTCGGACAAATCCAGCTCCACCGCCTGCGGCGTGCGCGACAGGTTTGCAACGCACAATATGACAATGTCCCCGGCTTCCCGCAGATAAGCCAAAATCTTGCGATTGTTCGGGTACAGCAGGCGATAGCTGCCGCGGCCAAATACTTGGTACTGCTTGCGGATGGCGATGGTGCGGCGCATCCACATCAGCAACGAATGCGGATCGGAGGCCTGCGATTCCACATTGACGGCCTGAAATGCATAGAGCGGGTCCATCACCATCGGTAAAACCAACCGCGAAGGGTCGGCGACGCGCGAGAACCCGCCATTGCGATCCGGCGACCATTGCATCGGTGTCCGTACGCCGTTGCGATCGCCGAGATGGATGTTGTCGCCCATTCCTATTTCGTCGCCATAATAAATAACCGGCGTTCCGGGCATCGACAACAGTAGATAGTTCATCAGCTCGATACGCCGCCTGTCCCGTTCCAGCAGCGGCGCCAGGCGCCGGCGGATACCCAGGTTCAAGCGTGCTCGCCGGTCGGCGGCATAGGTCTCCCACAGAAAG
The DNA here is from genome assembly GCA_021805665.1 of Pseudomonadota bacterium. Classification (GTDB taxonomy): domain Bacteria; phylum Pseudomonadota; class Alphaproteobacteria; order Acetobacterales; family Acetobacteraceae; genus Rhodopila. The sequence continues at coordinate 12,621 of JAJZEV010000301.1, read as the reverse complement.
TCACGTTCCGACTCCGTTACCATCTCCAAGGTCAGTTCGTCATGGTTCCGCAGGAAGATGGCCCATTGGCAGTTTTCCGGGATATCCGGTGTTTGTCGCAGGATATCGGTTATCGGGAAGCGGTCTTCCCGGGCGATTGCCATGTACATGCGGGGCATGAGCGGGAAGTTGAATGCCATGTGACATTCGTCGCCGTCGCCGAAATAATCCTTGGTATCCTCGGGCCATTGATTGGCTTCCGCCAGCAGCATTTTATCCGGATAATGCGCGTTCAATTCGGCTCTTATCCGCTTCAGCGCGGCGTGGGTTTCAGGCAGGTTTTCGTTGTTGGTGCCCTCGCGTTCCACCAGATACGGCACCGCATCCAGCCGAAGCCCATCGATCCCCATATCGGCCCAATAGCGCAGAACCGACAGTACTTCCCGCATCACCCCGGGGTTGTCGAAGTTCAGATCCGGCTGGTGGTGGTAGAACCGGTGCCAGTAATAGGCCTTGGCGGTGTCGTCCCATGTCCAGTTGGAGCGTTCCGAATCGACGAAAATAATACGTGTGCCGGCATATTTCCGGTCGTCGGCGGACCAGACATAGAAATCGCGATAGGTCGAGCCGGGCTTGGCCAAGCGTGCCCGCTGAAACCACGGGTGCTGATCGGAGGTGTGATTGATCACCAGTTCGGCGATAACCCGGATACCGCGGTCGTGTGCCGCCGCGATCAGCCGCTTCGCGTCGGCCAGGGTGCCGTAGTCGGGGTGTACGCCCCGATAGTCCGCGATGTCGTATCCATCGTCCAGGCGTGGGGACGGATAGAACGGCAACAGCCAGATCGTGTTGACTCCCAGCTCCGCGATATAGTCCAGCCGTGAAATCAATCCTTGGAAGTCGCCTATGCCGTCGTTGTTCGAATCGAAGAAGGACTTGATGTGAATCTGGTAGATAACCGCATCTTTATACCATAACGGGTCGTTATCCATCCTATCGGGCCTCCAGCCGCCAAAGCGCGAAAGGCAGGTCCGAAGGGTCCAGACGAATCCGCTGGTTCTTGCCGTACCACATGAAAGTGTCCCCGCGCATAAGATCGGTCACGGAAATCCTTGCCCGGTCGTCCAGGCCGAAATCCCAAAGCGGCACGTCGATCGACGCTTCCTGGACGATGTGGGGGTCGAGACTGACGGCAACCAGCACCATGCTGCCATCGAAGGGATCGCGTTTACCGTACAAAATGACTCGATCGTTGTAAGCGGTGTAGAACTTTAGCCCCAGATGCGATTGCAGGGCCGGATGCTGACGCCGGATGCGGTTCAACGCCGTTATTTCGCCGACGATATTACCGGGGCTGTTATAATCGCGCGGTTTGATTTCGTATTTTTCCGAATCCAGGTATTCCTCGCGCCCCGGCAAGGCGGCCGATTCACAGATTTCGAACCCAGAATAAACGCCCCACAGGCCAGACAGCGTCGCGGCCAGAGCCGCCCGGATCAAGAAGCCCGGCCGCCCCGAGGTCTGCAGGAACACCGGATCGATATCCGGTGTGTTGACAAAGAAGTTCGGCCGGAAAAAGTCCGCAGCCGGGGGGATGGTCAGTTCCGTTAGATATTCGGTCAGTTCCTGCTTGGTGTTTCGCCAGGTGAAATAGGTATAAGACTGAGAGAATCCCAGTTTCGCCAGCCGGTACATCGGCTTAGGCCGGGTGAACGCTTCGGCCAGAAACAGCACGTCGGGATGCCGGCTTTGAATATCGGCGATCATCCAGCGCCAGAACGGGAACGGCTTGGTATGCGGGTTATCCACCCGGAAGATCCGCACACCCCGATCGACCCATAACTGGATGGTATCTCGCAGCGCCGTCCAGACCGCGGGAAACGAGGTTTCGCCATAGAAATCAGGATTGACGATATCCTCGTATTTTTTTGGCGGATTTTCGGCGTGGCGCAGCGATCCGTCGGGCCGCCATCGAAACCAGTCCGCGTGCCGGGTCACCCATGGATGATCGGGCGCACACTGAATCGCGAAATCGATCGCGATCTCCAGTTCGTTTTCCCGCATGGCGTCCAGCAGCGCCTGGAAATCCGCCATGGTCCCCAGGGCTGGATGCACCGCTTCATGGCCCCCTTCGGCACAGCCGATCGCATAGGGACTGCCGACATCGTCCGGTTCCGCCCGCGTGCTGTTGTTACGCCCCTTGCGATTGATCCGCCCGATCGGATGGATGGGCGGAAAATACAACACGTCGAAGCCCATCGCCCGAATCGCGGGCAGACGCTCGATCACCGACCGGAATGTGCCATGCGCCGACTTGTCGCCGACGGCGGATCGGGGGAACATTTCGTACCAGCTCGCGAATTCGGCCGCGGAGCGATCGGCACGCACGGAAAAGGTCCTGGTCCGGGCAGCGAACGGTCGGCGACCGTCACGCCGCATTGCCGCTTTCAATTCATCCGACAGCAGGAACCCGACTGTCGCGCTATCGTCCACCCGGTCCAGTAGCAGCAGCCCTTCGGCGATTTCCAGCGACACATCCTGGCCGGCATCGACCTTGGCCTTCAGGTCGTGAACAAAAGTACCCCACTGGTCCCACCAAGCCTCCACCGCATACCGGTACAGACCGATCCGATCGGGCCGAACGGTCGCGTGCCATCGGTCGTCGGTCGGCCCTTCCATGGGGATTCGCTGCCACGCCTCGGTGTCGGCCGCCCGCCACAGCAGATCCGCGGCCAGAACGTCGTGTCCATCGGCAAAAATATCGGCGCTGACAGTGAATGCTCGCCCGACTACGGTCTTGGCGGCAAAATCCTCTCCGGGTGCGACGGCGTCGATAGCGATCCGCGTTGCCTCCGCCAACTGGCGGGTCAAGTCCTCCTCCCCGCCCTGGATTTGCTGCGTCGGCCGGGGACGCAGCAGCCGCACCTCGCCCGCCGAGAGCGGTTCACCGGGTCGATCGACGAACCGGTCGAGCACCGCGCCGGCCCGCGCCGGATGCACGATATCGGGATTGATCAGCACCAGCAGATCGGATCGCGAAAGCACCGTGACTGGGGCCGCCGGGCTGGTAAGCGACCCCAGGCTTTGGATCGGCGGCAATTCCGCGATCGACCGGATCGCGGCGGCGACATCGGCCGACAGGTCGGCCGGACTGTCCCGCCGAGCGGCAGCCATCACGCCGGGATCGGCCAGAGCAGAATCGAACCGGCGCGCTGTGGCAAACTCGAACCCCATCGGGATGAACAATCCGGCCCCGGTTGCCGCCGCGATCCGCAACGCCAGCCGATAGGAATCGGCGATGTCGGCATCCGGTGCCAGATGGCCCGCCAACCGGTCCAGAAATGACGGCTCCGGACAGGCGAGAGGCGGGGCAACCGACCGTAAGGCAGCGTGCTGGTTCAGAAACCACGGGGAGCGGCCGTCCCAGCGACCCATCGAGGCACAGGTCAGATCGAAGCCAACCCCGGCTAACGGAAGGGGATCCGTTATGCCAGGAGTCCAGGCCAGGAACAAAACATCATCGAAAGCCGCGATCACGCGCCGCCAGAAGAACCCCGGAACGATATCCAGCGTCAGGCATCGAAAGCCGGCAATGCCATTGCGCGTGAAGCCGTCGAGCAGTTCGATCCACCAGTCCGACACCGCGTCGGCGATTGCGGTCACGCCGAACCGCGGGGCGACAATGCCAACCCGGCGCGGTGACTGCCGCGGGTCCGCGCTCCGTCCGGCATCGAGCGGCCCGAACCAGTCAGGGTGGTGCTGACGTAACGACGACCCGGCTGCGATCTGGCCCGGGGCAATATCCAACATCGCGCGTAATCCGGCGCGCGCCGCCAATTCCGCGATCAGCGCCAAACCCCCGCGCTCCGTCCGGCATCAAGCGGCCCGAACCAGTCAGGGTGGTGCTGACGTAACGACGACCCGGCTGCGATCTGGCCCGGGGCAATATCCAACATCGCGCGTAATCCGGCGCGCGCCGCCAATTCCGCGATCAGCGCCAAACCCTGGGCGGCTGAACCGGCAAATCCCAGCGCCGGGTGCAACCGCTCGAACGTCGCATGGATGAAGATGTCGCCGCTGCTGCCGGGTTCGAACGGCGGGGCCAGGCAAACATGGCTGAAGCCCATGGCGGCGATCCGCGCGAGCGTGTCTGGCCACAAGCTGAGCGGGCCGGCAACCAGTGGATGCAGATGATAGATATTGGCCGCTTCGCGCGCCGCGCCAGAGGGCTTCGCGAAAAAACTGGTGGCGGTTCGGTCGAAATCTATCACGCCAAGGGAACGCCCGGCCTGAACCGGGGGTTCCTGACCCACGCAATCAATATTAGGTCAGAAAATCGTCAACCCACTGTCAACGAGAGACCTGCCCTATTCCGCCGCAATAGCCATCGACGGGTAGGCTTTGCCCCCCTGGATCAGCCGCTCACGGTCCAGCGCTCGGATTTCCTGATAAATTGCGTCGGTGATCTGGCGCGGAGACAGGGAAAACCAGGACTGATCATCGTGACGGGCGCGCACCCGGCCATAGGCATCCTGAAAAGTATGATCGCTCATTACCCCTCCGCCTCATTTTCGAGGATATTGACGCCAAATATCGACGAATGACATTGACGTTAAACGAAATGCTAATACAACGTCAATTAAACGTCAATTCCCGAATGTCCCAAGGACCGCCATCGATGACCGACCAAAGACAGACCCTTCTGGCGCTATCCGCCCAGATCGTTGCCGCCCATGCCGGTCACAATGAAACGGATTCGGCCGTCCTGCCCGATGTAATCAGGAGTGTTTACAATGCGCTGGCTGGCCTTGAGCCAGAACCGGCCGCGGTTGCGCGGATACACACGCATTCGGAACCCCAAACCCATCATCACGACCATGACGGGCATGAGCATAGCCATGCTAACAATGTATACGTGCATCCCAGCTACGGGCCGACTGTCTTCGGCGACCGGTTGATCTGCATGGAAGACGGGCTGAGCATGAAAATGCTGAAGCGCCATCTGCTGACGGTCCACGGGCTGACTCCGGACGAATACCGTGCCAAGTGGGGCTTGCCGGAAAGCTATCCCATGGTGGCCCCGGAGTATGCCGCGCTGAGGTCCAGTCTGGCGCTGGCCAGCGGCCTCGGCCTGAAGACGGAAGACCGCTCACCGAAGGGCCGCAAGGGACGCGGGGGCTAAGGCGCCGTCAGCACTGCGATGACAGACTGAACGACCGGGGCCCATGGACCGGGCCGCGGCTGTCGATGCAACCGGGCGGTGGGATACCACGGGCTGTCGGATCGGTTCAGCAGCCAGCGCCAGTCAGGGTTGAATGGCAGCATGATATGAACCGGGTGCGCCAGCGAACCCGCCAGATGCGCGACCGCCGTGTCGATTGTCACGACGACGTCCATCGTCTGTATCAACGCCGCTGTATCCAGAAAATCGCCAATCCGATCGGTATGCAGCGTCAGGGCTGGACGAACCGAGTTCAGCCATGCGCGATCGGACTCCAGGATGTCCTTTTGCAGGCAATGGAAATCGAACCCCGGCAATGCAAACAGCGGCGCCAGGGTTTCCGCGGACATAGCCGATCGTTCGTAGCTGTGCGCCGATCCGGACCAGGCAACACCCACGCGACGGCGGCCGTCCGAGCGCATATCCAAGCGGCCGGACATCTCTGGCGGAACCCGAAGATATGGGATGTTCGCCGGCTGGGTTCCAAATGCCAGCGGCAGGCTCATCACTGGCGTGATCATATCGGCCGACGGCCGGGGGGCTTCGGTGCTGACGACTTCGGCGATGCCCGGCATCGCTCGCAGCAGCGGCACCAGATCGGGATAGGCCTGCACAACGACAATCGCGCCGCGATCCGTCAGCAGCGGGGCATAGCGGACGAAATGCAGCATGTCGCCACGGCCCTGCTCCTGAAGGATCAGGATTCGCTTGCCCGCGACCCGGGCGACATCGAGCACCGACGCCCCTTCCGAGCGGGGATCGTGGCCGGGAATACCGAAGCGCTGTTCATAGGCGGCCCAGCCCTCGGCGAACCGTCCCAGCAGCAGCAGCGCGAGGCTCATGTTCCAGGTGACGATCCGGTCGCCGGGGTGGTTGACCAGGAACACCCGACATTCCCGCAGCGCCGCCTCCGGCTGTCCCAGGTGCATCAAAATACGGCCGATTTCCGAGACGATATCTGAAAGACGATGCACCGGTGTGTCCGGCGGCGCCACCCGCAGCGCCGTGCGGGCGGCTTGCAACGCGGCATCGAGCCGCCCCGCCTTCGTCAGCGAGCCTGCCAGATTGAACCAGGCCGGCGCATAGTCCGGCTCGAGTTCGGTCGCCGCCTTGAACGCGGCTGCGGCCTCCTCGTGTCGCTGCATACCCCGGAGTGCCAGACCGAGATTGTTCAGCGACGCGGCATCGGCATCGCCGGACACAACCGCCGCCGCCGCGAACTGCTGCGTGGCCAGCAAGGCGTTCCCCAGGTTGATGCGCAGTAACCGGTGACCGGGCTGTTCCGCCTCGGCCCGCCGCAGATATTCCAGCGCCAGTGCGTGTTGGTCTTGCCGGCTCAGCAATACGCCCAGTAGATGCAAGGCATCGAAGTGGCGCGGGTCGTCAGCGACGATGGTCCGGCAGACCGCCTCGGCCGCCGTATGGTCGCGGGCGGCATAAAGCCGCGCCGCTTCCTGTAGCCGTTGGTTCATCCGCGCTTCTTGGCCGGCTTGGCCACCCGGTGCGCCGAAGCGGGCGCCCGCTTCGGTTTGGCCACCGCTTTCGGCGGCGTCCGCCCCGCCCGCAGATCGGTAATCGTCGCTCGAGTGGTGATCTGCTCCGGGTTGGTCCGCAGTTCGATCAACGCCGGCTTGCCGCTTGCTACCGCCCGCCGGAACGCCGGGGCGAATTCCTCGGTTGCGGTAACGACCTCGCCATGTCCGCCGAATGCCTCGATGTATTTACAGAAATCAGGGTTGGTCAGCGCGGTGCCGGACACCCGCCACGGATAGGCTTTCTCCTGATGCATGCGGATCGTGCCGTACATCTGGTTGTTGAACACCAGAATGATCGGCGCGACCCCGTGGTGGAACGCGGTGGCGATTTCCTGCCCCGTCATCATGAACCCGCCATCGCCCACCATGCTGACGACCATCCGATCCGGAAAGGCGATCTTCGCCCCAACCGCCGCCGGGACGCTGTAGCCCATCGCCCCGTTGGTCGGCCCGATATAGCGCTGCCCCTCGGAGAAGTTCAGGAACCGCGTCGCCCACCCGGCGAAGTTGCCGGCATCGGTGGTGACGATCGCGTCCGGCGACAACATACCCTCCAGTTCCCGCATGACGGTCCCCAGGTTCAACGGGCCTTGGTAATTCGGCACCGCACGCTGTGCCTCCCGCAGCGATCGCAGTTCCTGCGTCCATTTCGTCCAGGCCGGCTTGACAGGTTCCAGCCCGGCCGCCGCTATGGCAAACGTGTTCAGGTCGGACACGATGCCCAGTTCGGTGCGGAAGACCCGCCCGATTTCCGCCCCATCCGGCAGCACCTGCACGATCGGCACACTGCCGGCCATATCCAGCAGCGTGTATCCTTGCGTGACCGCATCCCCCAGCCGGCTGCCGATCGCCAGGATCAGGTCGGCCTCTTTCAGCTTGCCGATCAGCCCGGGGTCGGAGCCGACGCCCAGATCGCCGGCGAAATTGTCCCGGGTGCCATCGTAATGCGCCTGCCGGCGGAACCCGACCGCCACCGGAAGCTTGTTATCCAGCAGAAACCGGTGCAGTGCGGCGCGGCCCTGTTCGGACCAGCACGACCCGCCAACCACGGCGATCGGCTTCCTCGCCTTTGCCAGCAATGCGCGCATCTTCAGCATCGCGGCCGGATCGGGGAACGCCGGGCTGACATTCGCGCGCGGCAGATCGGGCACTACCACCTGGTCCTTCTGCATTTCCTCCGACAGCGCGATTACCACCGGACCCGGCCGGCCGCTGGTCGCGACATCGACCGCATGGGCGACAACCTCGGGGATCCGCCTGGCATGGTCGATCTGGGTCACCCACTTCGCCAACGGCGCGAACATCTGCCGGTAATCGACTTCCTGGAACGCATCGCGGCCGGTGTCTTCGTGCGGAATCTGGCCGACGAACAGCAGCATCGGCGTGCTGTCCTGATACGCCACATGCACCCCGATCGAGCCATGGCAGGCGCCTGGCCCGCGGGTGACCATCGCCGCCGCCGGCCGCCCGGTCAGCTTGCCGAATGCGTCGGCCATGTTCACGGCGCCCGCCTCGAACCGGCAAGTGACCAGTTTTACCTTGCCGCCCTGGTCGTACAGTCCGTCCAGCGTATCGAGGAAGCTTTCGCCCGGAACCTCGAACACATGATCGATCCCCTGCGCGGCGAGGGCATCCGCAAGCACGCGTCCGCCATGACGCGGCATGCTCTTGGCCTTACGGGCCTTGGCCATTTCCATTCGGTCTGTTCTCCCCTCGGCTGGCGGCGGGTCCGGTCTGGCCGCGGCGCCGGAAAGGATAGGCGAGCGCCCGGCGCGCGTCACGTCCGCAACGGCCGGTGCGATAACGCAATCGTGTCGCTTTGCCATAATCCGACCATCGACAGACCGGATTCCCGCCGTCGATCCGGGGGAACGTCAGGGCCATGAAGTCGCGGAAGGAGCATACGATGCAATGCAATCCGGCCTGGCGGGCACACAACGATCTGACCCGGGCCCAACTGGAAATGTTCCAGGCGCTGGGCGAACAAATCGCGCTGACGCCGGACGACCGGCGCCGGGCGCTGAATTTGGACGACCGGGCATGGGCGGCCTGGCAGGCGTTCCTGGCGGACGGGCCGCTTCCCGTGGAACCGCCGGTTCCCGACATGCTGCGCCGTCTGAGCGAGACAGCGTTCAATCTGGCGGTGGTCGCGGAGTGCCGAACCGGTTGAACCAACCTGCTATCCCCGACCCGCCGCCCCGGGCTAAACTCCCGTCACGGGCCGACGGGCGCCCGGTTCCCCGGGAGGCGGCGATGCGAGCGATCTTCGTGCAAATCAAATGCGACATGGGCCAAGCCTATCGCGTGGCGCGCGAGGCCGCCGATACGATTCCCGAAATGTCGGAGCTTTTCTCGACCTCTGGCCAATACGATCTGTTGGGCAAATTCTATTTGGACAGCGGCCAGGACATCGGCCTGTTCGTCACCGAACGGGTCCAGACGCTGCCCGGCGTCAAGGACACCTATACACTGATCGCATTTAATGCGTTTGGCGGCGGATCGGCAGCCTGACGCGAAGCGGGGATATCGGCATCATCCCGATGGTATCCAATGCTTATTGGCGATAAAGACCTTCCATCGTGTTCATAGAGGGAAGGCAAATGGGTCCGGTTACCCGGGTCGGCGTCACCGTGACATTCATGCGTATGGATCGACCGCCAACGGCCGCGGGCCCGAGCCTGGGGCCGGGCTTTCAGGTCGTGCGCGCGCAGGCGCCAACCGTGCCTTTTTACCGTTATCTCTATAATACGGTTGGCGCGGACTATCTGTGGTGGCTCCGCCGCACCACGCCGGACCATGAGTTAGCGGCGCTGCTGCGTGACCGTGCCATCGCCATCTACACATTGTACAGCAAGGGCGAACCAGCGGGATTTTTCGAGCTGGACGCCCGAACCTGGCCTGACGTGAACCTCAGCTATTTCGGGCTGATGCCGAATGTCATCGGCCAGGGCACCGGCTTTGCCTTCCTGCGCGCGGCAATCGACGAGGTCTGGCGTCACGGCGCCAGGGGTATGACCGTCAACACCTGTAACGCCGACCACCCGAGGGCTTTGCCGAACTACCTGAGAGCAGGCTTTTATGTGGTGCGGCAGGTGAAGGAAACGTGGTCGATCCCCAACGCTCTGAACATGCGCATTCCGGCCAGTTTGAAACTTTGACCGAAGACCTCGCGCTCTACATTCACTGGCCGTTCTGTCTGGCCAAATGCCCGTATTGCGACTTCAACTCCCATGTGCGGGATCGCATCGATCAGAGCCGCTTCGCCAACGCCCTGCGCCGCGAACTGGCTACCGAAGCCGCCCGCCTTGGCCGCCGCCGCCTGACATCGGTGTTTTTCGGCGGGGGAACCCCCAGCCTGATGGACCCATCGACTGTCGGCGCCTTGCTGGACGACGCCACGCGCTGGTTCGATCCGGCGGAGACCATCGAAATCACGCTGGAAGCCAACCCAACCAGCATCGAGGCAGGACGTTTGGCGGATTACCGGTCTGCCGGCGTCAACCGCATTTCCATCGGCATCCAAAGCCTCGACGACTCCGCCCTCCGCGCGCTTGGGCGCCAGCACTCGGCCGGCGAAGCGGTTGCCGCGCTGTCGCTTGCTCGGCGCCTGTTCGACCGCGTGTCGTTCGATTTGATCTATGCACGCCCCAATCAGGACCTGACCAGTTGGCGTAAGGAGCTGCGCGCCGCCCTGGCGATCGCCGACGACCACCTGTCGCTGTACCAACTGACGATCGAACCGGCGACTCAGTTCGAGGCGCTGTTCCGGCAAGGCAAGATCGTGCTTCCCGACGAGGACACCGCTGCCGCGTTGTACGACGCGACCGGGGAAGAATGCGCGCGCGCCGGGCTACAGGCGTACGAAATCTCTAACTACGCCCGCCCGGGGCAGGAAAGCCGGCACAATCTGACGTATTGGCGCTACCTGGATTACACTGGCATCGGCCCTGGCGCACATGGACGCATTACGGTGGACGGTGGTCTGCGGGCCACCAGGCGACACCGGGCGCCGGAGCCTTGGGCCGAACGGGTAGAACGGGATGGGCACGGTCTGACCGCCGACGATGCCATTCCAACGGAGGAGCGTGCGCGAGAGGCACTGCTGATGGGCCTGCGGCTGACTGAAGGCATCGACATCGCCCGGTTTACCGCACGCACTGGCCGAACCATCGCCCAGTCGGTCGATTCCGAGATTCTGGAGCAATGTATCCAGGAGGGCTACATCCAGCACACCGACGATCGGCTGATCGCCACCCGGCAGGGGCGTATTCGGCTGGATGCGTTGCTGGCCGCCCTGGTGACCTAAAAAAAACGGCGGTGCTTTTGGCACCGCCGAAGTTTAGGGAGGAAACGTCCAAGAAAGCAGTGCGCCTAAGCGCGACTGCGAGCCAGAGATTGCGCCCGACCCGTCGCATAAGCAAGCATTTTGTGTTGCACCGCAGCATTGCGTGTTGTGCATGACAATTCGCACTACAGGGCAATAACGCCGCAGCTACCGCCGCCATGCGGTTTTTAGGTCAACGCGGCGCCCTTACGCTCCGGGATCAACGCCCACATCGCTGCGACATCCAGGACATAGAGCGCCGCCAGCAGGGCGATCGCCGTTTGAAAGCCGAGCGCGGCGGCGATGGTCCCGATCGCGACCGGACCGAAGCCGCCGATCGCCCGCCCGAGATTGAACAGCACGTTCTGGGCGGTTGCACGCACGGCAGCGGGGTACAGCTCGCTCATCAACGCGCCATAACCGCCCAGCATGCCATTGACGAAGAAGCCCATGACCGCGCCGCCGATCAGCAGCGCCGCGGGGTCCGTCAGGCGCGAGTACACGACCACCATAACCGCCGCCCCCAGCATCCAACCGATGAACGCCGGTCGCCGGCCCAGGCGGTCCGCGACCTGCCCGAACACATAAATACCCAGCGCCATCCCCAGAATGGTCACCGCCGTCCAGGCCGCCGATCGGGTCAGCCCGAAATGAAACCGCGTGGCAAGGTAGTTCGGCAGCCAGATCATCACCCCGTAGTAGCCAAAGTTCTGCACACCGCACAGGATTACCATCCCCAGGCTGATCCGGGCGGTCGCCGCATCCGCCACCAGCAGCTTCAGCGCCGATCCGGCCTGGCGCCTCCGCTTCTGGAAAAGTGGCGGCTCCCGCAGATCCTTGCGGATGAAGTAAGCGGCGGCGGCCGGCAGCATCCCGACGGCGAACATCCCCCGCCAGCCGATCGCCGGCAGCAGCAACGGTGTCAGCAGAGCGGCCGCGAATACACCGGCCTGCCATCCCAGGCCCACCAACGACGATGCCCTGGCGCGTTTCGCCGGCGGCCAGGCCTCGGCCGCCAGCGCCATTCCGATGCCGAACTCACCGCCAAGGCCCATGCCGGCTATCGTGCGATAGGCCAAAAGGTCCCAGTAACCGTGCGCCAGCGCGCAGAGGCCGGTGAAAACCGCGAACATCGCTATCGTCCAGGTCAGCACCCGAACCCGGCCCAGACGGTCGGACAACATACCGAACACAATGCCCCCGGCAACCGCGCCGACCAGTGTCGCGGTAACCAACGAGGCCCCTTGTGACCGGGTCAACCCCAGTCCGGCGCCGATCGCCGGGAGCATAAAACCGAGAATCAGCAAGTCGAACCCGTCCATGGCATAGCCGACGGCGGAACCGAGGACCGCCTTGCGGGCTTCGGGCGTGACGGTATGGGCCACCGCTCGCGCGGCTGAAGTGGACATCGCCATGTTTCTCCAACGCGACGGCCGGGTCACCGCCCCAAGACAGCCTCGACCGGCCGGCTACCGCGGCAAGTCTCATTTCGCGGCTACGACAGCAAGAAAGATCGGGCTTATGAAACACCAACGCGGGCAGCAAAACCCGAGCAAATCCAG
>JAJZEV010000082.1 GCA_021805665.1 Pseudomonadota bacterium | reverse complement strand
CGATACCGATCGCGCCGATGGCGTCCAGCCGGTCGGCATCCTGGACGATCCGGGCCTCGGCGGTTTCGGGGGGAATGGCGGCGGAAAAACTGTGGGCTTCGATGGCATGCGCGGTTCGGTCGATCGCTGCCTGATCCCAGCCGATCTCGGCCAGAATAGTCCGCGCCCGGGTCGCGGCGAGGCGGGACGCCCGGGACCGCAACGGCGAATCTTTTTCCACCGCCACGCAGTCGTGCAGGATAACCGCGGCGGTCAGCACCGCCAGATCGCATCCCGGTTCGGCGGCGGCAATCCGCATGGCATTGCGCGCCACACGCAGCAAATGCGACCGGTCGTGGGAGCCATCGTCGCCTTGCGGCCCCAACGCCGCCAGCAAACGCGAAGCCAGCGCCGCCTGCCCACCGAAAACAGCCGCGAGTGTGTCCATGGTTAAGTCTTCCAGCGCAAATCCCGGACACAGCATGCCGACGCACCGCCCTGGTCCGCAAGCCACCGCCGGATTGGACGGTGCCGGCATTTGACGGGCGCGCTGAAGGGTAGTCCCTTGTTCGGGAATTTGGGGCGGACCTGAAACATATGGGCGATTTCGAACTGGTCTGGGACACCCGCTGCGCCGTGGCCGAATCCCCGGTGTGGGACGCGGTCAACCGCCGGGTGCTGTTCTGCGATATCGAGGGTAAGCGGATAAACGCGCTGTCGGTGGATAGCGGCGTTCGGGAAGGGTGGGACTTTCCCGAACAAGTGGGCAGTTTTGGCCTGTGCCGGTCTGGCCGGCTGGTCGTGTCGCAGCGCCAGCATGTGATTCTGTTCGATACCCGGACAGGCGCATCGATGAATCTGACCGGATCGACCGGGGAGCCCGCGGTCAACCGCTTGAACGACGGCAAGGTTGGCCCCGATGGGGCCTTCTGGGTCGGCAGTCTGGACGGCAACGCCCCGCGCCAGAACACCGCTTGCCTGTACCGCGTCACCTCCGATGGGGCGATGACCCGGGTAGAGGGCGGCTACAAGAACTCCAATGGTCTGGCGTGGTCGCCGGATGGGCGGACGATGTATCATTCCGATTCCACGGCAGGCATGCTGGAGGCGTGGGACTTCGATCCGGCGACAGGGGGCCGGATGAACCATCGCGTATTGGCGACATTGACCAGTCAGGATGGCCGGCCGGATGGCGGCGCCACGGATATGGCGGGGAATTACTGGTCGGCGGGCCCTTCGGCCGGGTGTTTGAATTGCTTCAGCCCGGCAGGGGCACTGTTGCGGAAATGGGCGTTTCCGGTGCCCGGCCCGACGATGCCGTGCTTTGCCGAGGACTATATCTATGTGACGTCCCTGCGCGAGGGGAAGTCTCCGGCGGTTCTGGCGGAACACCCGACCCTGGGCGGTTTGTTCCGGGCGCCGGCTCCCGCCGCGGGTGCTCCGGTGGGTTTGTTCGCGGACTGAAAGTTCATCGCGGGGGCAATGGCGGCGGTGCCGGCGCGTAGTTCTGCTGATAGCCCGGCTGCGGGCGCCCCGGCGTTGTTGCTGCCCCGCCGATCGCGCCGACCGCCCCGCCCAGCAAACCGCCGGCCAGTGCGCCCGTTTCCCCGCCGGCCAGTCCGCCGATTGCCGCGCCGGCCCCCGCACCGATCAAGCCCCCGCCAACCGCGCGCTGCCCCGGGCTGTATGGGTCGGAACAAGCGGCAAGCGACAATGCCATGCCGACAGCGGCGGCGCCGAAAAACAGCATGCGTCTCATATCGAAATATCCCCGTTCACGTAACGACAGCTCCGGTATAGGGCTGCGTCCGACCGCGGCGGAGTAACGATGTCGTGATGTCGTGCGGGGCCGGGCTATGAAATCGCGCGCAGTGCGGGTCTGACGGGTTTCGTGGCAACGTGTTGAAGATGGCTCAGAAACACGGTGCAAAAGCGTTGCGCGGTGTTGGTTGTCACTTTTCCGTGCAACGCGTTCCACCGCTCGCGGCGCTCTTCTACTTCCATCGACAGGCCGATATGCATGGCCTCGGCGATTTCGTCCGAATCATAGGGATTGACGATCAGCGCCTCGGTCAGCTCCTCGGCCGCGCCGGCGAACCGCGACAGAATCAGCACGCCCGGATCGCCGGGGTCTTGTGCCGCTATGTATTCCTTGGCCACCAGGTTCATGCCATCCCGCAGCGGCGTCACCATCGCCAGCCGCGACAGCCGGAAGAACCCGGCCAGAGTATCGCGTTTGACCGCCCGGGTCATATATCGCAACGGCGTCCAATCGAATTCGGAGTAACGGCCATTCGTGTCGCCGACGATCCGATCCAGCTCTCGGCGCAGGCGTTGATAGGCGCCCTGATCCTCACGCGACCGGGCGGCGACCTGCAGGAAGCTGACCTGGCGGCGATGTTGCGGGTACGTGCCGAAAAATCGGCCGATCGCCTCGAACCGGTTGATCAGGCCCTTGGAATAATCCAGGCGGTCCACGCCGATGGCCAATCCGCCTTTGCCCAGGCTGTCACGCAGCATCCTGGCATCCGAACCCCGCGAGGCGTCGCGTGCCCGGTCTCCGAAGCCCTCGGCATCGATTCCGATCGGATCGACGATTGCCCATACTGCATGTCCGCGCCAGACGAAGCGGCCATCCGCGTCTGCATGGACGCCAAGCGTTTCGGCTATGCAATCAAGAAACGCAGTGCGATAGGTTCGCGTGTGAAAACCAATGACGTCGTAGGAGCAAAAGGTGGTCAGCAACTCGGCCGAGCGCGGCAGCGCATGGAAGATCGTTGGGGGTACGAACGGGGTGTGGAGGAAGAAGCCAATGCGGTTGGTCACGCCCAATGCTCGTAATTCCATCGCCAGGGGGATCAGATGGTAATCATGTACCCAGATAGTGTCGTCGGGCCGCAGCAACGGTAAAAGTGCCGTCGCATACTGGCGGTTGACGGATCGGTAACCATTATAATCGTCGGTGCGGAAATCCAACAAGCCGAGGCGAAAATGCAGCAGCGGCCACAATGCGCCATTCGAAAAATTGACGTAAAAGGAATGGTATTCGCCCTCCGTCAAATCGATCGTTGCATATGTAACGTCTTCGAACCGCTGAATATGGGTCGTGCCGGACCCTCGCGCGGATCGGCGCCCGCTCCATCCGAACCACAGCGATCCCGGCTGCAACGCGTCAGCCAACGCGACCGCCAGGCCACCTGCCTTCGCCCCGCGTTCCGATGGCAATGGTACACGATTCGAAACGACGACCAGTCGCCCCATCGGCCGGCACCTCCTTGTTTGTGCGGTTGCCGCGATGGCGGAACCGGATGGCAGGCATTTAACGTAATCCGGGCGCCAAGGTGCCACAAGGACGTTCACATCGTCGCGAGGACACTTGGTTTGCACCGTCCCGCCCAGAAAAAGCCCCAACCGGACAACATGTTCCATGCAGACGACAAAACCGGAGCCACTAGACAATGCGTATAGCCCAGATCGCACCGCTGACGGAGTCCGTTCCGCCGCGTACATATGGCGGCACCGAAAGGGTGGTGTCTTACCTGACGGAGGAACTCGTGGCGATGGGTCACGATGTGACGCTGTTCGCCAGCGGCGATTCCGTAACGGCAGCGAAACTGGAAGCCGCGTGGCCGTGCGCGCTGCGCTTCGACCCCACTTTGCGCGACGCCATGGCCCCCCAAGTCCTGCTGATGGAACGCGTCGCCCGGCGTGCCCATGAATTCGATATTCTGCACTGCCATTTGGACTACTGGCCATTCTCCTTGCTCAGCCGTCAGGCGACACCGTACTTGACGACACTGCACGGCCGGTTGGATTTGCCGGAACTGACCCGGGTTTACGACTGTTTCGAAGACGCACCCCTGATATCCATTTCGGAAGCGCAGCGCCGGCCATTGCCGCGGGCTAATTTCGTCGGTACCGTGCATCATGGACTGCCACCCGGTTTGCTGACGCCGCGGCCGGGACCGCGGGATTACCTTGCGTTCCTCGGCCGTATTTGTCCGGAGAAATCCCCCGATCGCGCGATCCGGATTGCTCGCGCCGCGGGGATGAAACTGAAGATCGCGGCGAAGATCGACCGAATGGACCGGGAATACTTCGAAACGACAATACGGCCGATGATCGACGGCAGCCAGATCGAGCTGATCGGGGAAATCGGCGACGCCGAAAAGCCGGGTTTCCTGAGTGGCGCCAAGGCTCTGCTGCTGCCGATCGACTGGCCGGAGCCGTTCGGTTTGGTAATGATCGAGGCGATGGCCTGTGGCACCCCCACGATCGCGTTTCCGGCCGGTTCGGTGCCGGAGGTTATCGATCACGGGGTGACAGGTTATATCGTGCCGGACGAGACCGCCGCGGTGACCGCGCTGTCGCGGCTGGACGCGCTGTCGCATACCGCGATCCGGGACCGTTTCGAAACACGCTTCACCGCCCGCCGGATGGCAGATGACTATGTGGCACTGTATCGGCGGATGGCAGTCAAGAGCCGGCCGGCGCTGCGTCTGGTAACCTGACCGGAACCAGCCCGGCCCAAGACTGGCCAAACGGTGCCGCTTCAGGTTGACTTGCCCAAACGATAACGGGCGGGGCTTCCATGGAATTCGATTACATCGTCGTCGGGGCAGGGTCGGCCGGCTGCGTACTGGCCAACCGACTGAGCGCGGATCGCAACAACCGCGTGCTGCTGCTGGAAGCCGGGGGCAAGGATACCGACCCCTGGATCCACATTCCGGCCGGGTTCTATCGCAACATCTACAACCCCAAGGTCGCCTGGTATTTCGAAACCGAACCGGTGCCCGAGATGAACGACCGCCGCATCTCCTGGCCGCGCGGCAAGGTGCTGGGCGGATCGTCGTCGATCAACGGACTGATCTACATCCGCGGCCAAAGCCAGGATTTCGACCTGTGGCGGCAACTGGGGAACGCCGGATGGTCGTACGACGATGTCCTGCCGTATTTCCGCAAGGCGGAGGATCAGGAACGCGGTGCCGACCCGTTCCACGGGTCCGGCGGCCCGCTGGGTGTGTCGGACCTGCGGACGGACCATCCGCTGCACGATGCGTTCATAGCTGGCGCGCAGCAAGCGGGTTACCCGTACAACAGCGATTTCAACGGTGCGGTGCAGGAAGGCGTCGGCCCGCTGCAACTGACGGTCAAAGGGCGGCGGCGCGCCTCGGCCGCGGTTGGCTATCTGAACCCGGTCAAGTCGCGCCCCAACCTGACGATCGAGGTCCGGGCGCTGACGCACCGGGTGCTGCTGGAAGGCAAGCGGGCAGTGGGCATCGAGTACAGCCAGAACGGCGCGTTGCACCAGGCCAAAGCGCATAAGGAAGTCATTCTGTGCGGCGGCGCCATCAACTCGCCGCAGATATTGCAGTTGTCGGGCATTGGGCCGGGCGGTCATCTGCAATCGCTGGGGATCGACATCCGGCACGATCTGCCTGGCGTCGGCGAAAACCTGCAGGACCATATCGGTGGCCGTATCATCCATCGCTGCGTCGATGGCACGGTGACGATGAACGAAATCTACCACAACTGGCTGCGCCGGCTGTATGCGGGTGCGGAGTGGATACTGGCCGGCAAGGGGCCGCTGATGACCGGCGCCGGGCCGATCGGGCTGTTCGTGAAGACGCGCCCCGAACTCGACAGCCCCGACGTGCAGTATCAGTTCCTCGCCGGCAGCGCGGAGAAGACCGGGGAGCCGATGCACAGGTTTCCCGGCTGCACGATGGTCGCCATTCCCTGCAGGCCGGAAAGCCGGGGCTGGCTGCGCATCAAGTCGCCCGATCCCAACGAGGCCCCGGCCATGCAGCCGAACTACCTCTCCACCCAGCGGGACAAGGACACCATCGTTGCCGGACTGCGGGTGACGCGGCGGATATTCGCGACCAAGGCGATGCAGAGGTATTGCCGCGAGGAAATCTATCCGGGACCGAAGGCACAGACCGACGAGGACCTGCTGAACCACGTTCGGGCCACGGCCGGGACGACCTTCCACCAGACCAGCACCTGCATGATGGGGCCGGGGCCGAAGGCGGTGGTGGACACCGATTTGAAGGTGAAGGGTTTACAGGGGTTGCGTGTCATCGACGCCTCCATCATGCCAACGGTGGTATCGGGCAACACCAATGCCACGGTCATTATGATCGCGGAGAAGGGGGCGGACATGATCCTGCGCTCTGCATGAGTCCGGAACAGATATTCACGGGCAAGGTCGCCCTTGTCACCGGCTCGGGCAAAAATATCGGCCGCACCATCGCCCTGGACCTGGCGGCGCGCGGGGCGTCGCTGGTGATCAACGGGCGCGGCGATCGCGGCGCTGTCGATGACGTGGTGGCGGAAATCGAAGCGTCGGGCGGGCAGGCGATCGGCTGTCTGGCCGACGTGTCCGACGAGGCACAGACCCGGGCGATGGTCGCGGCGGCGGTGGCGGCATTCGGCGGGATCGATATTGTCGTCAGCAATGCCGGTCTACGCCGTCAGACCCCGTTCCTGGAGATGTCGCTGGCGGAGTGGCGGGAAATTCTGTCCGTCGCGCTGGATGGCGCGTTTATCCTGTGCCGAGCGGCGGTGCCGCATATGCTGGGGCGCGGCGGCGGGGCGATCGTGGCGCTGTCCGGCATCTCCACCCATATCGGAACGCCGAACCGGTGCCATGTCTCGGCCTCGAAAGCCGGACTGGAAGGGTTGATGCGGGCGCTGGCGATGGAACTGGCGCCGGAGCGGATCACCTGCAACACGCTCGCGCCGGGCGCGGTCGATACGGTGCGCGGGGCGGCGGCCGGCGCGATGCCGCAAACGATGACTGACCCGGGCATTCCGCTGGGCCGCAAGGCCGCGATGCAGGAGATTGCGGCCGCCGTTCGCTTCCTCGCCGGGCCGGAGGGGCGCTACATCACCGGGCAGACGCTGCATGTGAACGGCGGCGCGTTTTTAGGGTGATCCGCGTTCGCGCGGGTTCCAACGGGTTCGGAAGCAAACCGGTTCAGTAGTGATAGTAGCCCCCGTGGCCGCCGAACAGCAGGAACAGGATCACGATAACGACCAGCAGCGTCAGGC